>JBEGOT010000105.1:0-7666 GCA_041181865.1 Actinomycetota bacterium
GCTTCAGTGATGGTGCCTTCTAATTCGATGGCGCCGTCTTTTTTGGCCATATAGTTCTTGTACTCCCATGGATCGGGCTAATTACTTTTGTAAGAAGTCCGAAGGTCGATGTTACGGCAAAACCCACTAAAACATGAAATCCACTAACCCCTACCCCACCAAAATAAGGGTTTTTCACTCAAGGGCTAAAAGGTGCGTATAAATACAGTATTAAAAACGCTCGGCCGGACTAGAAATTCCATGCTTTTTGAAATATTCGGCCCCACCATCATGCGCGGTTAAAACCCACGGGCCATCTTTAGTGATCGCAACTGTATGTTCCCAGTGACTTGCTCTAGATCCATCGTCCGTTACAACTGTCCAGTTATCAGCAAGTGTGTGCACATGTTTGCCACCCATAGTCACCATTGGTTCGATTGCAAGAGCCATGCCAACTTGCAGCTGCGGTCCATAACCGGCAGGACCATAGTTTGGCACAGATGGATCCATATGCATTTTGGTTCCAATACCGTGACCTGTGTATTCCTCAAGAATTCCGTAATCACCTTCGGCACGAATTGAGGTTTCAACTGCATGACTGATATCAGTTAAATAATTTCCGGCGACACACTTTGCAAGACCAGCCCACATTGATTCTCTGGTAACTGCACTTAGCTTTGATTGCGCAGCAATCTTTGTGCCAATTTCGATTGTGACCGCTGAGTCTCCATGCCAACCATCAACGATCGCACCGAAATCAACCGACAAAATATCGCCATCTGCTAGTGCGCGTTCATTTGGAATTGCATGCACAACTTCATCATTAACCGATGAACAGATCACCGCTGGGTAGCCGTGGTAACCAAGAAAAGATGGTGTTGCACCAAAGCGCTTCAACTCTTCGCGGGCAATACGATCAAGATCTCCAGTTGTAACTCCAGGAACAGCTTCTCGTTCAATTCTTGAAAGGGTGTCGGCAACAACAAGACCTGCTTTACGCATCTTTACGAATTGTTCGAAAGACTTAATTTCGAATTTGTCTTTGCGACCGAACATCGAACCCCATCAAAAGTGAATAGGTTTCTAGATTAACGTTTGCCCGATCCATCCGCCATTTTCACAACCTGGTGGAATCAAGAAAACTGCTGAGCCAATTGGTGTTGTCCAAGTATTTAATGAATCCATGCTTTCAAGTCTTTTTTGAATCTGCATAAATTGATGCAAACTGGCTTGAAATGAAACAAAGATTAATCCTTCATCAACTTCTTGTGAACTAGAACTTTCTGTCCGATAGTTATACCCACGGCGATGAATCTTCATATTTTCCATCCGCGCTCTGCGCATATGTGAATCGCCAGGAATAACCAGACCGTGGTGATCTTTCGCTTCAAAATCTGCAGGAGTGAACTCACCACCACCAGATAGTGGTGCGCCACTTTTGATGTTGCGGCCAATGCTTTTACTTTTCAAATCTGGTGAAAGTGTTTCCCATTTATCTAAGTTCATAGCAATTCGACGAATAACCATTACAGTTCCACCGGCTGCCGGACCAGAATTTATCCAGACGGCTTGGTTGAAATCATCAGAATCAGGTTTGAAATTTGCCGTGCCATCCTTTTGTCCCATTAGATTGCGTGGCGTTTGGCCTGCGACTAAATCAACTCGTGGCAAGAAACCTGTCTGCTGCCAGTGCACATCAGCAAATGGCTTTGCATCAGTGATAAGTTCCCGGACTGCGTGATGGACTTTAACTAAATCATTTCCGCAGATCTGAATAAGTAGATCCCCGCCTGACCATTCTTCTTTTAACTGATCAATTGAAAGCGATGGAATCTGATGAATCATTGCATCGCCCTTGGCCAGAGTTGGACCAAATCCAAAAGTGATAGTCAGATTCGATTCTCCTTGGGCCAAAGTTTCTTCGTTATCAGCTAAAGTCGGTTTACCTTCCATCAACCGAGCTGCGTCTGTAGTCCAGACTCTCATCAGGCGACCTAATGCCTCTGAATTAGTTTCAGGTTTTAGATTGAATGCAATCCAGGTGGCATGTTCTTGTGGTGGTGTTGCAATTCCTGATTGATACTTGCCAAAGAATGGCTCAACAGAGTCTGTTGAGCCATTCTTTTTTGCAGCACTCAAACCAACTGAAGTAGCAGCAACTGCTGCCCCTACCCCAGCCTTAAGAATTGTTCGACGTGCTATTTCAGTCATTACATACCTGACATCGAAGGTGATGGTTCACCTGAGTGGTAATGCTCTTGTTCTAGGTTCACTACTTTCACAGGAGCAGTAACTTCCAACTCTGACTTGTCATCGAAAATCAGAGTTATTTTCACTTCGCCGCCTGCAGCAAGAGCCTCTTTCATGCCCATGAGCATGACGTGATTACCACCTGGTTTAAGAACGGCAGATTCACCATTTTTGATGATTAAACCACCCTCTTTTTTGCGCATCATGCCGTCTACCACTTCATGAATTTCAACCATCGGCGCAATATCGGATTTACCGCCAATAAGCGTCACATCATGACCTGTGTCATTAGTTAGTGTCATAAATGCACCAGTCATAAAAGTTCCATCTGGAGCAGCTGACATGTCATCGGTTGCTCTAATGACAACATCGGTTGCAACTGGAATGTGCGAGGTTACGCTGACATCAGCACAAGCTGCGGTCAGTAAAACGGCAAACATGCCGAATATTAATCTTTTAAACATTTTTAATCCTTTGTTAGTTGTTAAGAAAACGCGTTAAACAACAACAAAAGGTGGCGCCCTGGAAGTTCGGGCATTTTTTAAGAATTGATCCTGCAGAACCTTGATCTGCCAGAAATTTAAAGAACTTGATGGCTCGATGTTTATTGCTAAATGAGACTTAAGAATTACCAGAGCTTTAAATAACCGAAGTTTTAAGGCATCAGCAATTTTGGTATCAAACGCATCGGCAATAATTACCAAAAGTGGTGATGACCACATCATCAGCATTAGCAGTAGATCAAGTGGTCCCCAGATTGATGGGAAAAATAATTCACTCGAGTAATTGATGCTGTAGGTGGCGATGATGAAATGTGCCAGCAAAATCGACATCCCAACATAAGCACCAAGGATAAAGGCGGATTTAATCTTGGCTGCAAAAAAACTCATCACGGCGCAAAATACAAGTGCATGAATCAAATTGAAATAGTAGCCATCAGCAATTTGCGCGATCATGAACGCAGAAAACATCCAAAAAGTCGTCACTGCATGTTTGGTGACTGAGTAAATTTTGGGACTTAACTGACTCACGCTTTAAGCGTACTACTAGCCATTAATTGCTTGCATGATGCGGCCAGTGACCTCATCAACACTGCCTAGTCCATCAACTTCAACTAGGATTCCACGTTTGGCATACACATCAATAAGTGGTGCAGTTTGTTCGCCATAGACTTCAAGGCGGCGACGAATCACTTCTTCGGTGTCATCGGCGCGACCTTGTTCTTTGGCGCGATTTAGTAAGCGCTTAACCACTTCATCTGTATCAGCAGTTAGCACGATAACTTTGTCTAAATTTTTTCCAGAAAGCATGCCATCAAGTTCTAAAACTTGAGCAACTGTGCGCGGGTAACCATCAAGTAAGAAACCAGCTTTTGCATCAGCTTCTTTTAAGCGATCGCGAACCATGCCATTAGTAACTGAATCTGGAACGTATTCGCCAGCATCCATGTATTTCTTTGCTTCTTGGCCAAGTGCGGTGTTCTGCGCAAGGTTTGCGCGGAATAGGTCACCAGTTGAAACATGTGGGATGCCAAAGTGCTTGGCAATAAAAACAGCCTGGGTTCCTTTACCCGCACCAGGAGGACCCATTATTAAAAGGCGCATTACTTTAAGAAACCTTCGTAGTTACGTTGCTGCAACTGGCTTTCGATTTGCTTTACGGTGTCTAAGCCAACGCCAACCATAATCAAAAGGCTAGTGCCACCAAAGATAAAGCGTTGGCCAACGCCCAAAACCGCAAATGCAATGTAAGGGATAGTGGCAATCGCAGCTAAGTAAAGTGCGCCAGGAAGTGTGATTCGGTTGATTACAAATGCAAGGTAATCACTTGTTGGCTTACCAGCGCGAATACCTGGAATGAAGCCACCGTATTTCTTCATATCATCTGCAACTTCAACTGGATTGAAAGTGATTGAAACATAGAAGTAAGCAAAGAACAAGATCAAAACAAAGTTTGTGATGAGGTATGCCGGGCGACCTGAGTTGAAGTTTGTTGCCATCCACTGTGCCCAAGTTGCAGTTGAGCCAGTTAATTGAACGATTAGCAGCGGCAAATAAAGAAGTGATGAAGCGAAAATTACTGGAATAACGCCAGACTGGTTCACTTTGATCGGTAAGTAAGTTGAGGTGCCGCCGTATGAACGACGACCAACCATACGCTTTGCATACTGAACAGGAATGCGACGCTGGGCTTGTTCAACGAAAACCACACCAGCGATAGTTGCAAAACCGATTACTAAAGTCAGGATGAATTTAAGTGATCCATCAATTTTCCAGATAGAACTTAGTTGACCTGGGAAAGTTGAAATGATTGAAGTAAAGATCAGGATTGACATACCGTTACCAACACCACGGTCTGTGACTAGCTCACCAAGCCACATAATGATCGAAGTACCAGCAGTCATAACAATGACCATTGTCAACAAAATCTGGATTGACTGATCTGGAATTAGCTGTTCAGCACAACCTTGGAATAACTGACCAGGTGTGCGAGCAAGAGTCAAAATTGTGGTTGACTGCAAGATCGCAAGGCCAATTGTTAAGTAACGGGTGTACTGAGTGATCTTTGCACTTCCTGCTTGACCTTCTTTTTTCAAAGCTTCAAGGCGAGGAATAACCACAGTAAGCAACTGAATAATGATGCTAGATGTGATGTAAGGCATGATGCCAAGGGCGAAAATCGATAGCTGTAGTAATGCGCCACCACTAAATAGATTGATCAAGCCATAAATGCTGTTGTCTTGAACTTGAGCAATACAAGTTTGGATTGCCCCGTAGCTAACACCTGGTGTTGGTACTACGGAGCCCAAACGAAATAGCGTGATGATGCCAAGAGTAAACAGGATCTTCTTACGTAGATCGGGTGTGCGCAAAGCTGCGGCAAATGCACCTAACACGTTTCCTCCGGTTACTTTTGACTAACGTTTAATTTCTGGCTGTTTAATGCAGCGCAAAAACTAGATCTGGGTAGCTGACCCGCCAGCAGCGGCAATCTTGGTCTTTGCTGATTCGCTGAATGCGTGTGCACTCACCTTCACGGCAACTGAGATTTCTCCCTGACCAAGTACCTTTACTAGTTCGCCCTTGCGAACAGCGCCAGCCTTAACTAGATCAGCAACACTTACTTCGCCACCCTTAGGGAATAGCGCGTTGATTGTTGCCACATTAACTGCTTGGTATTCAGTACGGAATGCGTTCTTGAAACCTTTAAGTTTTGGAGTACGCATGTGTAGTGGCATCTGGCCACCTTCGAAACGTTCCGGAACTTGGTAACGAGCCTTAGTACCTTTAGTACCGCGACCTGCAGTCTTACCCTTTGAACCTTCACCACGACCGACGCGAGTCTTTGCAGTTTTTGAACCTGGGTTTGGACGTAAGTGATGAACTTTAAGTGTCATTGTTACTTAACCTCTTCGACGCTAACTAAGTGACGAACGGTGTTAACCATGCCACGAATTTCAGGACGATCTTCTTGGATTGCAGTATCGCCAATTCGCTTCAAGCCAAGTGAGCGCAGTGTTGCACGCTGATTTTGCTTTCCGCCAATTCCTGACTTCAACTGAGTTACTTTAATCTTTGCCATTAGTGAGCCACCTTTTCAGCAGATGCCTTAAGAAGTGCAGCTGGAGTCACATCTTCAACAGATAGACCGCGACGAGCGGCAACAGTTTCTGGACGTTCAAGCATCTTTAGCGCTGCCACTGTTGCGTGCACGATGTTGATTGCATTGTCTGATCCAAGTGACTTACTTAGTACGTCATGGATGCCAGCGCATTCAAGTACGGCGCGAACTGGGCCACCTGCGATAACACCAGTACCAGCAGATGCTGGACGAAGCATTACAACACCGGCTGCAGCTTCACCCTGCACAGGGTGCGGGATAGTGCTTTGTACCCGAGGAACAGTGAAGAAACTCTTCTTTGCTTCTTCAACAGCCTTTGCGATTGCAGCTGGAACTTCTTTTGCTTTTCCGTAACCAACGCCAACTTTGCCTTCGCCATCGCCAACTACAACAAGTGCAGTGAAGCTAAAGCGACGACCACCTTTAACCACCTTTGATACGCGGTTAATGGTTACCACGCGTTCAACAAATGCGCTCTTTTCAGTTGCACCCTGTGCGCGACGGTCATCATTGCGACGTTCACGGCGTTCGCCGCGTTCGTTACCTTCACGATTATTAACAGCCATTTTCGATTCCCCTTAGAACTCGAGGCCGCCCTCGCGGGCGCCATCTGCCAGGGCCGCAATCCGGCCGTGATACTTATTTCCACCGCGATCAAACACAACAGATGAAACGCCTGCTGCCTTTGCGCGTGATGCTAAAAGCTTTCCAACTTCACGAGACTTATCTGACTTATCGCCAGATGCCTTCTTTAGTTCCTTTTCCATTGTTGAAGCAGCAGCAAGGGTCTTGCCTACTGTGTCATCAACAATCTGAACCAAGATGTGACGAGCTGAACGGGTTACAACTAAACGTGGACGTTCTGTTGTACCAGTTAACTTCTTGCGAACACGAGAGTGACGACGCTTGCGCGCAATCGCTTTCTTGTTACCCGAACCTAATTTGGCTATGACAGACATGATTACTTCTTGCCAGCCTTTCCAGCCTTGCGACGGATAACTTCGTCGGAATAACGGACACCCTTTGCCTTATAAGGATCGGGTTTGCGGAGTTTCCGCAGATTCGCTGCAACTTCGCCAACTTTTTGCTTGTCGATACCGACCACGTGCAACTTAGTTGGTGTTTCAACATTAAATGAGATGCCTTCAGGAGCTTCCACCTTGATTGGGTGGCTGTAACCAAGAGCAAATTCAAGACCATTTCCTTGAGCAGCTACACGGTAACCGGTACCTGAAATTTCAAGAGTCTTTTGGTAACCCTCTGTTACACCTTGAACCATGTTGGCAATAAGTGTGCGAGTTAATCCATGAAGTGCACGTGAATTGCGTTCGTCGTTTGGACGAGTAACAACCACTTGGCTTTCTTCTTTTGCCACAGCAATTGGAGCTGGAACAGTATGAGAAAGAGTGCCCTTAGGACCTTTAACAGTTACTTCCGCACCGTTGATTGTTACATCAACACCTGCAGGAACGTTTACTGGAAGACGACCGATACGTGACATGTGCTCCCCTTACCAAACGTAGGCAAGAACTTCTCCGCCTACGCCTTTCTGTGCACACTGCTTATCGGTTAGTAAGCCAGTTGAAGTTGAAATGATGGCAACACCAAGTCCGCCAAGTACGCGAGGAAGAGCAGTGCTCTTTGCGTAAACACGAAGACCTGGCTTTGAAACGCGACGAACACCAGCTATAGAGCGTTCGCGGTTTGGACCATATTTAAGGCTGATGTTTAGCGTCTTTCCAACTGTTGCATCGGCAACTTGGAAGTCAGCTATGTAACCCTCGCGCTTGAGGATTTCAGCGATGTGTTCTTTCAT
>JBEGOT010000106.1:0-5526 GCA_041181865.1 Actinomycetota bacterium
GTTGCTGGCCAACTTCTAAAGTTTTCATATTCAGGTTTGCCATTAGATCACCTGGACCAAGAATTATGGTTTCGATTCGATCTGAACTTGCGGCGATTTGCTCAACATTAATAAGGCCAAGCGCATCTTCAATTTGGACTTCGATTCCAGTTGAACCAACTGTCTTTCCGATTTCTTTTTCAAGTTCAGCTAATTGGCTAGTTAGCCATTGGATATCAGCAACTGTTCTAACCTTTGGCAACATTATGCAATCTATGTTTTTACCAGCACCGCGCATGACTTCCTGCAGATCATTTTGGACCCACTGGGTATCCACACCATTAATTCGCACAGTGACAATACGATCACCGAATCCACCATTATTAAGTTCAGCGATGATATTTGCTCTTGCTTCATCCTTGGCTAGCGGTGATACCGCATCTTCAAGATCTAGGAATAATGCATCAACATCTAATGAGCGAGCTTTATCAATCATCCGTGGACTACTTCCCGGAACTGCCAATGTTGTACGGCGAATTCGCGGATTTTGCGGAGTCATGCATCAAAGCCTATGCGGTAAATTTGGATGGTGACTACGACCCAGACCCGCATCTACTTGGCCCGATTGGCCGGTACTGCCGTATTTGATCCAGCAGGTGATCAAGTCGGCAAGATTCGTGATGTCCTGGTAACTGACCGAGCAACTGGTCGCGCACCTTCTGTTTTGGGTTTTGTTGTTGAAGTTGCGCCACGTCGCAAAATTTTCGTACCAATGTCACGCATAACATCTATTGATGCTGGTGCAGTTGTCACAAGCGGTGTAGTAAACCTGCGTAGATTCGAACGTCGCACTGGTGAAAAATTAGTAATCGCAGAATTACTCGATCGTGCCGTTTCAGTAATCAATACAGGCAAGCGTGCAACAGTGCAAGACATTGCCATGACGCAAGAACGTACCCGTGACTGGGTAATCTCGCGCCTATTTATTCGTCACGCCAGCCCTGGCTTTGGTCGCCGCGGCGCGACTGAAAACCTTGACTGGAATGAAGTGACTGGACTTTTCCTTGAATCAGCAAACCAATCTGCTGATGCGCTTCTGGCATCCGTTGATGAAATGCGCCCAGCTGACTTGGCGAACTTATTACAAGAACTTCCGATGAAACGTCGTTTGGAAATTGCAAGCGAACTTGATCTTGAAAAACTTGCTGACGTTTTTGAGGAACTTCCAGAAGATGATCGCGTTGAAATCATGACCGCAATGGGTCTTGATCGCGCTAGTGAAGTTTTGGAAGAAATGGATCCAGACGACGCTGCTGACTTACTAAGTGAACTTCCGGCAGCACAAGCAGAAGAACTTCTTGATGCAATGGATGAAGATGACGCCGAAGACTTACGTCGCTTACTTTCATATGATGATTTTTCTGCTGGTGGCATGATGACCACTGAACCAATAATTTTGGCGCCAGATGCAACAATCGCTGAGGCACTTGCCATGGTTCGCGTGCCAGAACTTTCACCAGCACTTGCTTCACAGGTTTATGTTGTTCGCCCGCCACTTGAAACGCCTACTGGTAAATATGTTGGTGTTGCTCACGTTCAGCGACTACTTCGCGAACACCCATCAACTTTGGTATCCAATGCATTAGATACTGCATTAAAGCCAGTTGGCCCAAGTGTTCCACTGGGGCAAGTTGCTCGCTACTTTGCAACTTATAACTTGGTTGCCCTGCCGGTTGTTGATGACGACGATCATTTAATTGGTGCGGTAACTATTGATGACGTTATCGACCACATGCTTCCAGAAGACTGGCGCGACAAAGAACTTGATGAGGAGGTCTAAAAATGGCACGTAAAGAATCACGTGGTCCACGTTTGGATCAACCATTAGTACGAGGTCGTTCAATTCGTCCAACAGTTGATACTGAAACTGCTGGCCGTATCAGCGAACGTGTTGCGCGCTTTTTAGGTTCTTGGCGCTTCCTGGGTTACATGACTTTAGTAATTGCTGCCTGGCTTGTTTGGAATCGTTATGCGCCAGAAAACTTGCGAGTTGATCCGTTTCCATTCCTGTTTTTAACATTGGCACTTTCACTTCAAGCTTCTTATGCTGCCCCGCTAATTTTGCTTGCCCAGAATCGCCAAGCTGACCGTGACCGAGTGCAGTATCAAGAAGATCGCGAACAAACCCTGCGGTTAATCGCAGACTCGGATTACTTAACTCGTGAGATTGCTGCCCTTCGCCTTGCCCTTGGTGAAGTTGCCACACGTGACTACCTGCGTAGTGAGTTAAAAGCGCTTCTGGAAGAATTCAATGAATTGATCAAAGGCGAAGAAGAAACGCCTGATGATCAATCACGTAATTAGTCTTTAACTCAACTGGAGCAAAAGTGAGCGTAACTCGCGAAGCAGTCGATGCTGCATTAGCAACCGTAATTGATCCGGAAATTCGCCGGCCGATTACTGAAATTGACATGGTTAAAGACGTAAGAATCGATGGTGGCAAAGTTACTGTTGGCGTTTACTTAACAATCTCGGCTTGCCCAATGCAGGACAAGATCGTTAGCGGCGTTAAAGAGGCTGTTGCTAAAGTTCGCGATGTCACAGATGTTGAAGTTGAACTGGATGTAATGAGCCCAGAGCAGCGCACTGCCCTGCGTGAAAAACTTCAAGGTCCAACAAAAGAAATTCGCTTCACTCAACCTGGAAATACAACTCGCATATATGCGATTGCTTCAGGTAAGGGTGGCGTTGGTAAATCATCTGTGACTGTGAATCTTGCCGCAGCAATGACACTGCAAGGTTTAACGGTTGGCATTCTTGATGCTGATATCTATGGTCACTCAATTCCAGACATGCTTGGTATCACTGAACCACCTCACAAAGTGGAAAACATGATCATGCCTCCGCAAGGTCATGGCATTCGCGTGATGTCGATGCTCCCGTTAAAACCACAAGGTCGCCATGAGCCAGTTGCCATGCGCGGACCTATGTTGCACCGTTACTTGGAATCATTCTTAGCTGAAGTTTGGTGGGGCGACCTAGATGTATTACTTCTTGACTTGCCACCAGGCACAGGTGATATCGCAATAAGTACTGCGCACCTACTTCCACACAGCGAATTAATTATTGTTACCACTCCACAAGCAGCTGCAGCTGATGTGGCAATTCGCGCTGGCATGCTTGCCCCGCAACTTAAGCAACGTGTTGCTGGAGTAATTGAAAACATGTCTGCATTTGCTTGTCCTCATTGCGGCGAACCAATCGATATGTTTGGTGCTGGTGGTGGCCAAATGGTTGCTGAAGTTTTGACCCAAAATGTTGGTCAAGAAGTTAATGTGCTTGGAAAAATTCCATTTGATCCAAAACTTCGCGAAGGTGGCGACCAAGGTCAGCCACTAGTAATGGCTAATCCTGATGCACCTGCATCAAAAGCACTAAGTGAAATTGCCAATTCATTAGCTAAGCGCCCGCGTGGACTAGTGGGGATGAACCTAGGCGTAACGCCAAATCGCAATTAAATTAAGTTGCGTCTGGGTCAAAGACAACTTTGACTTCAGGTGAACTTGGTTTATTTGAATCACTTAGTAACCCACGTGGTGTTAACCCTTTAAGGTCATTTGCGATATCAGATAGCCCAGTTGCGTCAGCAGATTTTTTAAGTTCTGCGGTTGCTGAGTTCGCCTGTGATTTAAGCGCCGCAACCCACTTACCTAATTGCGCAGCCATTTCTGGAAGTCTTTCAGGCCCAAAAACGATCAAGGCAATTAGCGCTATTACAAATAGCTCAGGTAAGCCAACATCGAACATAAGTTAATTTTACTAACTCTGCTCAGAACCAAGAACGACGCTAATTTCTTTACCGTTTTCTAGTTTCAAAACAACAGTTTCACCTGGAATCTTGGCACGAATTCGAACCACAAGCTCAGCGCCATCTTGGATGTTCTTGCCATCGATTGCCACAATCACATCTCCAGATTTAAGTGCAGTCTTTGAAGCCGGGCCGCCATCAACAACTGATGAGATTAGCGCGCCACGACCGGTGTAAGTCATGTCTAGTTGAACACCGATTACTGGGTAGCTTGATGTTCCTGAATTAATTAGTTCTTCAGCTACGCGCTTAGCTTGGTTAATTGGAATTGAAAAGCCAAGACCAATACTTCCGCTTTGGCTACTTGATGAATTACTTAGCGTTGCAATAGCTGAGTTAATTCCAATTACTTGACCTTTGGCGTTAACCAGCGGGCCACCAGAGTTACCTGGATTAATTGCTGCATCAGTTTGGATCGCATTAATAAATGAAGCATCACCTTCACCGCCAGCAGTTACTGGTCGGTTTACCGCTGAGACAATTCCGCTAGTTACGGTGCCACTTAACCCAAGTGGTGAACCAATTGCAATTGTGGTGTCGCCCACTACGACATCGTCAGAATTACCAAGTACAGCAACTGGAAGATTGCCTTTATTCACTTTTAATACCGCTAGATCGTATGAAGCATTGGTGCCAACAATTGTGGCAACTTCCTCAGATTGATCTTGGAAGGAAATAGTTAAAGTGGCATTATCTCCAGCTCCAGTTGCCACGTGATTATTGGTCAGAATGTATGACTCAGTAGCACTGCTTTGAATAATGAAACCTGAGCCATTTCCAGAGCCTTGGTCTGATTCAACTGAAATTGAGACCACAACAGGAAGAACACTCTTTGCAATACCAGCGATTGAATCATCGGGTCTTGGTGAGGTGTCACCGTTTTCGCTTGGCAATGAGATCGTTTTATTTGGCATTAAGTTCACATAACTTGCGCCCACAAATCCTGCAGTGCCGGCAATCAAACCTGAAAGAACGCCAGCAACAACTGCAGCCTTGATCGGTTTTTTAGTTTCGCTGGTTTTTTGATTGTGTTTAGGAGTTGATCCTTCGCTACTTGAATAAATCCAAGTCGGTGGCCCAGCAGGGGTACTTGCTGGTTCAAATCCTTGCGATTGATCTGACATTCTTTTGGCACCTCGTATTTAATACCTGATTTAGTACAAGTCTTACCTACATTTCTATATGAAAATACCAAACCCGGCTTACGGGGACCAATCTTCACAGAATCTGAACATAGGCCATACGCTTACATACATGGCACCTACCGATCCACGAATCCTGGCAATCCACCGCGCATCTTGTGACTACGCCGAAAGTTGGGGTGGCGAAGATGGCATCAAATCTCACGCCCGCGCTAAGGCAGCCGAGATCGGATGCGTTGCAGTTAGCCCAGGTGCTGGATCAGTCTTAAGAACTTTTGCCGCTGCAGTTGATGCAAAGAACGTTGTTGAAGTTGGCACTGGTGCTGGTGTATCTGCGCTTTGGCTACTTGAAGGTATGCACTCAGATGGAATTTTGACCAGTGTCGATAACGAGGCGGAACATCAATTAATCGCTAAGGATGCAATCGCTCAAGCAGGCATATCCCCTAATCGCGTTAGGTTAATTCACGGCAACCCGCAAGAAGTGCTCGATCGCCTAACTGAAATTGCCTACGACATCGTTTTAATTTCTGGAAA
>JBEGOT010000107.1:0-5824 GCA_041181865.1 Actinomycetota bacterium
TAACTGTTGCTTCATCATCAAGTAGAGCAGCAACGATGTCACCGTTATCGCAACTTGCTTGTCGACGAACAACAACGAAGTCACCATCACAGATAGCGGCATCAACCATCGAATCGCCAACAACTTTAAGCATGAACAATTCACCTTCGCCAACAAGTGACTTAGGTAATGGGAAAACTTCTTCAATAGATTGCTCTGCCAAGATTGGTCCACCAGCTGCAATACGACCAACAAGAGGAACGTAAGCAGCGTTACGGGTTAGGTCACCTTCGGCTAAGTGCTCCGGTAAACCTGTAACTTCTGGGCCGCGAATATCTAATGCACGAGCACGGGAAGTGTCGCGGTTAATGAAACCTTTTTTCTGCAGCACACCTAATTGGTGCTGCACGCTAGATGGGCTAGCTAGACCAACAGCTTCAGCGATTTCTCGAACACTTGGTGGATAGCCGCGTTCTGCTGTGGTGGATGTGATCATGTCCAGGATTAGCCGTTGGCGGGCGGTTAAACCGTCATCGCCTTCTAGGCCATCTGGCAGCGACACGATCTTGGCATCTTCATTAGTAGCCATTTGTCTACCTTTTCCTTATAAAACCGCTGAAATAAGGGGAATTTCAACGTTCTGGAGCCAATTTAGCCTAATTTTGGAAAATATTCAAACATTTGTTCGAATAAAACTTGCAAAGTGTCGGAGTGAGGGTGTACAAATAGAACATACGTTCTAATCGAACAGATGTTCGAAAAGAAAGTATTAGAAAAGGCCCAGAAATGGGCAAATAGAAAAGGAAAAGAAATGGCATCTGTAACTGCCCAGGCAGTGCGTCCCCTACAAGTTGTCCGCACAACCCCAGTTAGCCCAAAGCATCCATCTTTGGCTCATAACCCTCAAGTAAACGTTCACTACATTCATCAAAAGCCAGCTAAACAGCCAATCCGGTTGACTCGTCGTGGCCGTCGGGTAGTGGCTTTACTAGTTCTAATCCCAGTAGTTATTGCTTTTTGGCTAATTGGTGCAAAAGTAGCCCAAGCATCAGATTCATCAGCGACCCCAAGCACTGCAACTGTTGTGGTTAAGCCAGGTCAATCACTTTGGGATGTTGCTACTGCAGCAGGTCTTGATCGTGATCCACGCGAAACTATCTGGATGATCCAGCAGCTAAATGGCATGCAAACAAGTGAAGTATTAGCTGGCCAAGAATTGATCGTTCCAACACGCTGACTTGATGCGTTAACCGAACTTTATAAAAGGACCTAAAAATACCTTTGCCATAATTCTTTTCTAAGAACACCCGCTCTTGCCCGAACTCTTGAGCGGGTGTTTTCCTTTCTATCTCTTGCAGCTAAATAGAGATAACGATCCAAAGGAATGTGCCAACCCCATATCTTGTGGTTGCAACACGCCGAACACGCCATATATAGCCAAATCACTTGCATATGGCCCTAAAAAGCCCTAGAGTCACTACATCTAGTGGTTACAACGCTGTAATTCACCCACAGATTGTGTTTAATTACACACAGGTTATCCCCAAAAGGGCCCAAAACCTGGAGAAATCTGCGGAAAAAGAGTGTCACACCAGTAACACCAGTTATCTGGGGTCACCACTAGTCACATAAGTAACAGGACTCGGGACCTATTGCTTAGGTGTTAAACCCAACCACTACATGTTGTGCCTAGCTAAAAGGTGTGATGTGTGGACCAACGAAATGCGAAAAAGGAGTCATTAAGTATGTTTTGTCCATACTGCAAACACAATGATTCTCGCGTTGTTGATTCACGTGGTTCTGAAGATGGCTGCTCAATCCGTCGTCGTAGGGAATGCCCAGAATGTGGTCGACGATTTACCACAAACGAAACAATCACGCTAAACGTGGTCAAGCGAAATGGTGTTACTGAACCATTTAGCCGCGAAAAAGTGATTAAGGGTGTCAGTCGTGCCTGCCAAGGTCGACCTGTGGACGCAGATGATCTAGCACTACTTGCAGCAAGAGTAGAAGAAGCAGTGCGCGCATCAGGCGCTGCTGAAGTGCCAAGTAATGAAGTTGGGTTAGCAATTCTTGGACCACTTCGTGAATTAGATGAAGTCGCTTATCTGCGATTCGCCTCGGTCTATCGAGCGTTCGAATCGCTTGCAGACTTCGAACTAGAAATCGAAGACTTGCGAACTAGTAAAGCCCACACGGCATCTACTAGCTAAGCAAAATTAAAAACTTCTCTTCCCAAATACCAGCAAGAAAAAAGCAAAAGCTAAACAAAACCCGACACGTAACTTCCTGAATTTAAGTGTGACCCAGCAAGAAAAGAAGATTTGAAAACAAGATCTAAAAGATCAAGTTGGATAACAGAGTTAAAAACATAAAAGCTCATGAGGAGGGCAAATGACCGACATGGTCAACGCATCAACGGGTGCGAAGAAAAAAGGCAAGGGCCTAACAATGCAGCGGCTGTACACCACACCTGGTGTTCACCCATATGACGAAGTCACCTGGGAAAACCGCGACGTTGTTCAGACAAACTGGAAGACCGGCGAAACTGTTTTCGAACAGCGCGGCGTGGAATTCCCAGATTTCTGGAGTGTTAACGCATCAACAATCGTGACCACAAAGTACTTCCGTGGTCAGGTTGGTACAGATAGCCGTGAACGCACTCTTCGTCAGTTAATCGACCGCGTAGTTCTTACTTACACCAAAGCTGGTAAAGAACACGGTTACTTTGCAACTGAACAAGATGCTGACATCTTCGAACATGAATTAACTTGGATGCTTTTGCACCAGGTATTTTCATTCAACTCACCAGTCTGGTTTAACGTGGGCACCTCCTCTCCACAACAAGTCAGTGCATGTTTCATCTTGTCTGTTGATGACACTATGGAATCAATCCTTAACTGGTACAAAGAAGAAGGCATGATCTTCAAGGGTGGATCAGGCGCTGGTCTTAACCTTTCTCGCATCCGTTCCTCAAAAGAAATTTTGAAGAACTCAGGTGGCACAGCTTCTGGTCCAGTTAGCTTCATGCGTGGTGCTGACTCATCAGCTGGAACTATCAAGTCAGGTGGCGCAACCCGCCGCGCTGCAAAGATGGTTGTGCTAGATATCGATCACCCAGACATCGAAGAATTCATCGAAACTAAGGTTCGCGAAGAAGACAAGATTCGCGCCCTACGTGATGCAGGCTATGACATGGACCTTGGTGGCAAGGACATCATCTCTGTTCAGTACCAGAATGCAAACAACTCAGTTCGCGTATCTGATGAATTCATGAAGGCTGTTGAAACTGGTTCAGATTTTGGTCTACGTGCTCGCACAAACGGCGAAATCGTTGAAACTGTTAATGCTCGTGAACTTTTCCGCAAGGTTTCAGAAGCTGCTTGGGCTTGTGCTGATCCAGGTATTCAGTACGACGACACCATCAATGACTGGCACACCAACCCAGAAACTGGACGCATTAATGCATCAAATCCATGTTCTGAGTACATGTCACTTGATAACTCATCATGTAACTTGGCATCACTTAACTTGCTTAAGTTCTTAAAAGATGACGACACATTTGACGCGCCAACATTTGCTAAGGCAGTTGAATTCATCATCACAGCCATGGACATCTCGATTTGTTTCGCTGATTTCCCAACCGAACCAATTGGTGACACCACCCGTAAGTTCCGCCAACTAGGTATTGGTTATGCAAACCTAGGTGCGCTACTTATGGCAACTGGTCTTGCTTATGACTCAGAAGCTGGCCGCGCGCTAGCTGGTTCGATCACATCTCTTATGACCGGTACCTCATACAAGCGCTCAGCAGAACTTGCTGGTGTTGTTGGTGCCTACGAAGGATATGCTCGCAACATCGAAGGTCACAAGCGAGTAATGCGCAAACACCTTGCTGCAAGTGAAGCTGCAAAGCCAGTTTCTTCTCTTGATGGCGATGTTTGGAAGCTAGCAACAGCTGCTTGGCAAGAAGGCAATGCAATCGGTGAAAAGAATGGCTGGCGTAACGCACAGGCTTCTGTGCTTGCTCCAACTGGCACCATCGGTTTCATGATGGACTGTGACACAACTGGTATCGAACCTGACTTCTCACTAGTTAAGTTCAAGAAACTTGTTGGCGGCGGTTCAATGCAGATTGTTAACCAGACAATTCCACGTGCACTTCGCAAACTTGGTTACACCGAGGAAACAGTTGAAGCAATCGTTGAATACATTGCTGACAAGGGTCATGTAGTTGACGCTCCTGGCTTAAAGCTAGAACACTACGAAATCTTTGACACTGCAATGGGCGAACGTGCGATCACTCCAATGGGTCACGTACGCATGATGGCAGCAGCTCAGCCGTTCCTATCTGGTGCGATCTCAAAGACTGTGAACATGCCAGAAACTGCAACAGTTGAAGAAGTGGAAGAAATCTACTTCGAAGCTTGGAAGATGGGCGTTAAGGCACTTGCGATCTATCGCGACAACTGTAAAGTTGGCCAACCGCTATCTGATGCCAAAGCAAAGAAGAGCGATGCTCCAGTAGGAGATAAGACACCCCTTTCACACCCAACACGCAAGCGTCTACCAAAGACTCGTAACAGCCGAACAACATCGTTCTCTGTTGGTGGGGCAGAAGGTTACCTAACTGCAGGTGCTTACGATGAAGGCGCACTTGGCGAAGTATTCCTAAAACTTGGCAAGCAGGGTTCAACTCTTGCCGGTGTAATGGATGCCTTCTCAGTTGCGATCTCAATCGCGCTTCAGTACGGCGTGCCACTAGAAGCATTCGTATCTAAGTTCGTAAACATGCGTTTCGAACCAGCAGGTATGACAGATGACAAGGACATCCGCATGGCTCAATCCATGATGGATTACATCTTCCGTCGTCTAGCTCTTGATTACTTGCCGCTAGAAAAGCGTGAAGCACTAGGTATCTTCACAGCAGATGAACGCGCTGCAACTGTTGCTGGCTACGATCAGCCAACAGCTCCAGCAATCGCGGCACCTGTTGTGCAGGCACCAGTTGCACCTGCAGCTCCAGTACAACTACCAGTTGTGCAAGCAGCCGCTCCAGCAGAAGCACACTCAAGTGCTGAACTGCTAGAGCAGATCACAGGCAAGACTTCTGACGCGCCACTATGTATGACATGTGGAATCAAGATGCGTCCAGCAGGTTCTTGTTACGTGTGTGAAGGTTGTGGCTCAACTAGCGGTTGTTCATAACGAAAACCCTAAAAAGACCCTCAAGTTTTGAACTTGAGGGTCTTTTTATTTGCGTGTCTGTCTATTAGTTAAACCTTCAAGCCCTAGATTCTTTTGAAGGTCAGAAATGGCTTGAGAAACCTTATTGGAAGGAAATACATGGCAACATGGACCCTGCACGGTGACGGACGTTCCGTGCAACCAGGAGATGTAGTACATCCTGGCGAACGCTTAACTTGGCCACGAACAATTGGTCTTGGCTTACAACACGTAGCTGCAATGTTTGGTGCAACATTTTTAGTGCCAATCATTACTGGCTTTAACCCAAGCACCACATTACTTTTCTCGGGTATTGGAACGCTTTTATTCTTAGCGGTAACTAAAAACCGAGTTCCTTCTTATTTAGGTTCTTCATTTGCGTTCTTAGGTCCAATTGCAGCTGCAAAAGCAGGTGGCACTGACATCGCTGCAGCTCTTGGCGGCATTGTGGCAACTGGTGTGATTTTGATGGCGATTGGTTTAATCGTAAACAAAGTTGGCATCGGTTGGATTGAAAAAATCATGCCACCAGTTGTTACTGGCGCGATCGTGATGATTATTGGTTTAAACCTTGCTGGAGTTGCTAAAGGTCAACTATCTGCATCACCTGTAGTAGGTG
>JBEGOT010000108.1:0-4439 GCA_041181865.1 Actinomycetota bacterium
AGCTGCTGGTTATATCGGAACCCTTGAAGCCAACGGCGTGATGAAAGATTTTGAAGACCAATTAGCCAGTGACCCTGAACTGGCAGCGCAATATCAAAAAGCGCACGATGAATACTTGGCCACTCGTGAAGCAATCGACCATGTTGATGAAATTGCTGGAATAACGGCCGGTGGTATGCCAAACCGCGTTAAGTGTTTGCATGTGCTTGTTGCACACGCGCTTGCTGTTGGACCTGGAGTAAATCCACTCGGGGACAAGGCACTTGCGATGCTAAAAGATTGGTCGCAAGCCGGCCCATGTTGGAAAGAAGAGTTGGCCTAAATGCGCGTTGCAGCAATTGATTGTGGAACAAATTCAATCCGTTTACTTATCGCAGATGTTGAAGGTGGAAAGTTAACCGAAATTGTTCGCCAGATGATTATTGTTCGCCTTGGTGAGGGTGTCGATAAAACAGGTGAATTTTCAAGTGCTGCCCTAGAGCGCACATTTGCTGCAGCCGATGAATACGCCAAATTGATTGCCGAACATAAACCGCAACGGGTTAAGTTTGTGGCAACTAGTGCAAGTCGCGATGTTTCCAATCGGGATGTGTTTGTCGCTGGGATTAAATCAAGACTTGGGATCGAACCAACTGTGATTAGCGGCGATGAAGAAGCCAGACTTTCATTTTTGGGTGCAACAGCAGATTTGGTTAACGAAAATAATCCACCAGAAGCCCCATATCTTGTTGTTGATATTGGTGGTGGCTCAACTGAATTTGTTCTTGGAACCACTCATCCAGAGCAAGCATTAAGCACAAATGTTGGTTGTGTTCGCATGACTGAACGTCACTTAACCGGTGACCCAGCAACGCCTGAACAAATTGCTCTAGCCACTAAAGATATTGATCAGGCCATTGATGATGCCGCCAAGGTAGTTGATTTAGCAAAAGCGAACAGCCTGATTGGCTTAGCCGGCTCGGTTACAACAGTTGCTGCAATTTCACTTGGGCTTACGGCTTATAAAGCTGATGTGATTCATGGAAGCCGAATCTCAGCAGATGAAGTTCATCGAATTGCTACCGAACTACTTGCGATGACTAGAAGCCAACGCAGCGAGATCGGTTCAATGCACCCAGGGCGTATTGATGTAATTGGTGGCGGGGCATTAGTGCTTGATCGAATAATACAAAAGACTGGAATCACTGAAGTTGTTGTCTCTGAACGCGATATTTTGGATGGGATCGCCCGCGATTTAGCGAAATAGAAATCGTCTAATAATCTAGAGGTCTTGCCCCTGTAGTCCAATGGCAGAGACAAACGACTTAAAATCGTTACAGTGTCGGTTCGAATCCGACCAGGGGTACGTGAGCGAAAAACATTTAATCTTCGGAAATGACATCCGTGGGCCATTTCCTGCCGGAACCGAATCAATCTACTTAGGTATGGGTTGTTTCTGGGGTGCTGAAAAGAAACTCTGGGTCGCACCAGGTGTTGTTTGCACTGCAGTTGGTTACATGGGTGGCCATGGTGAAGATCCGCTATATCCAGTTGTTTGTACTGGGACTACAGGTCATGCCGAAATAGTTCGAGTTGTTTTTGACCCGTCAAAAACCACGGTCTATAACATTCTTAAAATCTTCTGGGAAAACCACGATCCGACTCAAGGCAATCGCCAAGGCAATGACATCGGTACGCAATACAGAAGTGCGATCTATTGGACAAATAGCGAACAAGAACGTGTGGCATTAGAAACTGCTCGGGTTTATAACGAAGTGCTGTTGAGTAAAGGGTTTGATCCAGTTACTACAGAGCTAGAAAGTGCTGAAGGAAAAATCTTCTGGTACGCCGAGGAATACCACCAGCAGTACTTAATCAAGAATCCAAATGGCTATGACTGCCACGCACACACCGGCATTGACCTGCCAGAGATTGCCTAAGCTTTTTCAGTAATTTTCTTAGTTGCTGGCATTGCTGTTGTCACAACTATTGAAATAGCAACCAGGCTAAGTGCCAAAATAAATGGCTCTTTGTAGCTGCCAGTTAAGTCATGAAGTTCACCAAGAATTAGTGGTCCAATAATTGCGCCAAAGTCATTTGTCATTTGGTACGAAGCAACCACTGGTCCGCCGCGACGTTCACCAACAATGTCACCAATAGTTGCACTTGGCCCGGCTGTTAAAAATGCAGCAGCACCGCCCATTGCTGCCATAGCAAAGAAATAAACATAGCGATTTTCATTTGCGATAAGAGCGAACAAACCAACAGATAACAGCACACTGCCAACCAGAATTGCTAACTTTCGACTTTGAAAATCGCTAATGCGACCAGCTGGAATTAACATCGCAGCTTGAACAATTGCGGCAACAAAAAATCCCTGGCTAGCAAGGCTTGGCGAGCCACCTAAAACTTCAATTACAAAAAGCGGGATCAAGGCAACGCGTAGTCCAAAGGATGAAAAACCATTGGCAAAATTTGCAAATAGTGCTGCCCAATAACTTCTTAGTTTCATTGCCTCACCAACCGGCATGAAAACTTTTGGTGAATCTGAATCAACTTGAACAGCTTTGCCTAATCCCTTTGGCAGTGCGAAGTATGCAGTTGCGATAGCTAAGACAAGTGTGAATGTGTAAATAAAAAATGGCATTCGAATATTCGAGTTAACTATCAAACCACCAACGGCTGGTCCAGTTAAGCTGCCAAGTAGAAATCCACCTTGGTATGTAGCACTTGCTCGTCCTCGTTTTTCAGGCTCAACACTTCGCATTAGTAGTGACATTGAAGAAATTGAAAACATTACTGAACCAAGGCCACCCATGCCACGCAAAATAAGTAACTGAGTGAATGTTTGAGATAGTCCAGCAAGAAGCGATGAAATTGCCACAACACTAAGGCCAGTCCAAAGCATGATGCGCTCACCAAAGTGGTTAACTAATCGACCACCAGGAGTTGCGGCAACAAGTCGCATTGCCGCAAAGACGCTAACGACCGATGTGGCCGCAAGAGTGGTTACACCAAATGATTTAGCAAAAACCGGGATGATCGGAACAACTACGCCATAGCCAAGGGCGACAAAAAACCCGACAGTTGTAATAATTGCAACTTCGCGCGGGAAATCTTGGAAGTATTTACGAGCTAGTGACTTTCCAAGACGGCGCATAAAGAACAGTCTAGAAACTGTCGATTACTTCAAAACCAGCGTCTACCAGCTGTTTCAGTACGGCTTCACGATGTTCAAAACCACGGGTTTCAAGCTCTAAGTCAACATCAACTTCACTTACAGCTAGCGTTGGGTCAATTCGGCTATGGGCAACGTGAATTACGTTCGCACCCGTATTACCAACTGCGGTTAGCAATTTGGCAAGGGAACCTGGCATGTCATGAATGCGAACTTGAAGTGTGTAGAAACGGCCAGCGTAAGCAAGACCACTTCGCATAACCTTGCTAAGTAAAAGTGGGTCAATGTTTCCACCAGAAATAGTTGCCACAACTGGGCCTTCAAATGAACCTGGGTCATCCATCACGGCTGCAACCGCTGCAATACCTGCGGCTTCTGCCATGATTTTGCTTCGCTCAAGAGTTAATAACAGTGCACGGGATAACGACTCTTCACTAACTACCCTGATTTCATCGACGTGGTTCTTGATTAATTCAAATGGAATGTCACCAGGGCGACCAACAGCAATACCGTCAGCCATTGTGGCCATCTTTGGAAGTTTTTGCGGACTACCTGCAGCAATCGATGGTGGATAGGCAGCAGCTTCTTTTGCCTGCACGCCGATTACTTTCACATCTGGGCGGAGAGTTTTAATTGCAAGTGCGCTACCAGCAAGTAAGCCACCTCCGCCTAAACAAACGACTGCGGTTTTAATATCTGGATTTTGAGCAAGGATTTCTAGACCCACAGTTCCTTGACCAGCAACTATGTGTTCATGATCAAACGGATGAATAAAGATCGCACCTGTTTTTGCAGAAAATTCACCAGCCGCTTCAAGAGCTTCGTCGATAGTTGAACCGTGGAAGTGCACGTCAGCGCCGTAACCTCTGGTTGCTTCAAGTTTTGGAATCGGTGCGCCGTTTGGCATGAAGATTGTTGCTTTGATACCAAGTAACTGTGCAGCTAATGCAACACCTTGAGCGTGGTTACCAGCACTTGCTGCGACAACACCTTTTGCTCGATCGGCTTCAGAAAGTCTGGCAATGCGGTTATAGGCACCGCGAATTTTGAAAGATCCTGCGCGCTGCAGATTTTCACACTTGAAGCGAAGATCTAAGTTATAAAGTTTCTTACTCCAGCCAGCTGGAATTGATGGGGTTTCGCGAATAACCGGTTTTAGTAACTCGGCTGCTTCATAAATGTCTTCGATAGAAACTGGTTTCACCCACCTATAGTTGCACGTTCGCCGATGGATGAAAAACTGACCACATCATGGCAACACCCTGGTTACCAAGTAGTGCTA
>JBEGOT010000109.1:0-7674 GCA_041181865.1 Actinomycetota bacterium
GACTTTCAATTGTTTGACCGTCTTCGTCTTGCAAAACAAAAGTGCGCGCGCCATGTAAAACACCTACGGCGCCACCTGTAATAGATGAAGCATGGCGACCTGTTTCAACACCATCACCAGCTGCTTCCATACCAACTAAACGAACTTCTTTATCGTCAACAAAAGCAGTAAAAATACCGATCGCATTTGATCCACCGCCAACACAAGCAGCAACTGCATCTGGCAAGCGACCAAATCTTTCCAGCATTTGCTCACGGGCTTCATCACCAATAACCCGGTGGAATTCACGAACTAATTCTGGGAATGGCGCAGGACCTGCAACAGTGCCAAATAGGTAATGTGTAGTTTCAACATTTGCAACCCAGTCGCGCATTGCTTCATTGATGGCATCCTTTAGAGTCTTACTGCCATTTGTAACTGGTACCACAGTTGCGCCCAGAAGTTTCATGCGCGCAACGTTTAGCGCTTGTCGCTTAGTATCTTCTTCGCCCATGTAAACAACGCACTCAAGGCCAAGTAGTGCTGCTGCTGTCGCAGTTGCCACACCATGTTGGCCAGCACCAGTTTCAGCAATCACTCTGGTTTTACCCATGCGCTTTGTTAAAAGTGCTTGGCCTAGTACGTTGTTGATTTTATGTGAGCCAGTGTGATTTAAATCTTCACGCTTAAGCAAGATCGTTGCGCCGCCAGCATGCTCTGAAAATCTTGAAGCAACTGTAATTGGACTTGGCCGACCGGTGTAATTAACTAACAAATCAGTTAGTTGAGCTTGAAATTCTGGATCGGTTTGAGCTTTGTGAAATGCATCAGTGATCTCATCAAGAGCTGACATCAAAGCTTCAGGAACGAAACGTCCACCGAATTTTCCAAAATGACCAGAGGCATCTGACATAACTGCACTAGTCATAACTAAGCCCTTCTGTCTTTGGCGTATTCAATTCCAACTTCAGTCCATTCTTGAATAGTTTGGGCTGGATCGCCACTTTTAACTAAAGTCTCACCAACCAGAATCCCTCTGGCGCCATTGCTGGCCAATTCTTTAACGTCATTTACTGTGCTGATGCCAGATTCAGCGATCGGCACAATTCCCTTTGGGATCATCGGCAGCAGTCTGTGGCAGGTGGCCAAGTCAACCTCTAGCGTCTTTAAGTTGCGAGCATTCACACCAAGCAGTTTTGGTGAAATGTTTAGTGCCCGCTCAAGCTCATTTTCATCATGAACTTCAACTAATACAGATAGGCCAAGTTCACTGGCTAAATCATTTAGATCACTCATTTGAGAATCCGCAAGCGAGGCAGCAATTAACAAAATTACATCGGCGCCAAATGCCCTGGCTTCAAATACTTGGTATTCATCAACCATGAAGTCTTTGCGAAGAATTGGTGTTTCAACGGCGTCTCTTACCGCAACCAGGTCGGCAAGTGATCCAGAAAATCTGCGACGCTCAGTTAGCACGCTGATAATTTGGGCGCCACCTTGTGAATATTTATCAGCTAACGCTTTTGGATCTGTGATTGGCGCCAAATCACCCTTACTTGGACTGCTTCGCTTAACTTCAGCAATAACTGAAAAATCTCGATCCAATAAATTTTGGGCAGCTGGAAGTGCTGGAGAAATTTGATCAATCTTGTCGCGCAAAGCAGAAAGTGGAGTTTGGCGTTTACGATCTGCTAAATCCTCGCGGACACCTTCGACAATTGACTCAAGAACTGTCATGTCAGGTCCGCCTTAGCAACATTTGAACCTTAAGTTTATGTGTTAATTACTGGCGCAAAATCTATCGTGAAACTTGCCCCACCTTCAGGTGCCTTGCCAGCTGTTGCAATAAGACCAAGGCGATCAGCCAAGCGAGCAACAAGCGCTAACCCGAAACCTGTGCCAACGCGGCGAACACCCTTATAGCGTTCGTAAAGTTCACCTGGTTGGAAGGCAACTTTTATGTCATCTGGCGATAAACCTGGACCGCTATCTCTAACTTGAAGCTTCCCATCAGTGGTCAATTCAAAAATAATTTTTTGACCAGATGGCGTAACTCGAAGTGCATTTTCAGCCAAGTTGTCGATGATCTGACGAATGCGCACCGGATCTGAATTAACCATTACAGCACCATTGCTCAAGGTGCTTACAAACTGAACTTCTTCACGAGCAGCTCTATCTGACCAGACAGATGAGGCTTCATTAACCACATCTCGTAAATCCATTTCTTGAAGGTGAAGCGGAAAATCCACTGCACCCGTTCTGGCAAGGTCAAGTAAATCTGCAACCAGTCGATCAAGGCGAATAGATTCAGCGTTAACGACAGAGCCAACTTTTGTTACTTCATCCCCTGTCACTAAGCCATCGTGCATAGCTTCGGCATATCCACGAATTGCAGTAAGTGGCGTGCGAAGTTCATGTGAGATGGAAAGTAAAAATTCACGCTGGCGGCCCTCACTGTAACTAAGTTCCTCAGCAAGCACATTAAGCGCCTTGGCGATTTCGGAAATTTCTGAAGGACCACTTTCCGATAAAGACACATCGCGATCGCCCGTTGCCAGGCGGTGCGCGGCATCTGCTGCTTCTTTTAGTGGATTTGTTAATTTGCGTGAGACAAGCAAACCAATTGCTACTGCAACACTAAAACCAGCAACAAGGGCGATGCCGATCCGAGTGAATGCTTCTTTCTTCAGTCCCCGAGCAATGTCGGTCGGCTGAACTAGGACAATTCCAGTTCCAGTTCCAACAGGTCTTGCTTCGATTAAGAAACATTGATCGTCAGCACAATAACGACCACTAATTGAATTTCCATTTGCAACATCAAGAATTTGCTGCTTTGTTAAAACAACTGGATCGCTTGTTCCAGGAATAATCGCCAGCGCCTTAATACCTTGGGCTTGTAAATAGGAAACCAATCCAAGTAATGCTCTGCCACTTGTATCTCCGGTTGGCTTGGAATTCATGCCATCGCCGTCACCGTCGTTATCCATAGATCCGTTTGGCATGCGGCCGCGGTTCATATCAAAATCATTTGGATTTGTTGCAACATCTTTAACCAGATCTGCTTGGCGTGCAAGAGTTGATTGCGCCTGCAACTCAGCTGCATCACGAATAAGCGGCATCGCAACTAAACCAGAAATGATCACAGTAACTGCGGCGATAGTTCCAGTTAGCAAGGCAGCGCGTGATCCAAGTGATTTAAACATTATTGAAAATCACTGCTTATCTACCGAGTAACCAACGCCACGAACTGTGCGAATTGGGTTTAAGTCCCCAAATTTTCCACGCAACTGCGCAACGTGAACATCAACCGTTCTAGTTCCCACCACCGAGGCATAGCCCCAAACATGGCTAAGTAATTCATCGCGACTAAATACGCGACCAGGACGTGACATTAGGAATGCAAGTAAATCGAATTCGGTAGCCGTAAGTGTGACTTCTTGCCCATCGAGAGTTACTTTTCGAGTGTCTTGATCAAGAGTTACTGGGCCAACTGAGATTGGCAGGCTAGCTTCAGTTTTGCCACTTGATCTACGAAGAACAGATTTAAGTCTGGCAACTACCTCTCTTGGGCTAAATGGTTTAGTGATGTAATCATCTGCACCCATTTCAAGACCAATGATGCGATCAATTTCTTCATCGCGGGCAGTGCAAAACAATATCGGAGTCCAGTCACCATTAGTGCGCAATTGTTTGCAAACTTCTGTGCCATCCATCTTTGGCAACCCAACATCAAGGATTATCCCAACTGGGCGCAACCGCTTAACTGCAGCTAAACCTGCTTCGCCATCTGCTTCAACGTGAACGCCGAAACCTTCACGGGTTAAATACATGCGAAGTAGATCTGAGATATTTTTCTCATCTTCAACTACTAGGACTAATCCTTTGGAATCGCTCACAATAGAACTATTCCAATCTAAGAAACGAAACTGGTCAAAGAATTGTTAAGAAATGGTTAAGGTCAAAAATCTTATTTATTAGGACTTTTTGCCAAAACCAAGGTTGGCCAGCACTTTGCCAGCTATGACGCCAACTCCAATTAGTGCAACACCTGACCAGAAGACAACCCGATTATCAAGAACAACACCAATGCTGCCAACTAGAAACGCCAACATCACGATTATTGAAAGTGTCCAAGCGGCAACTGTCTGACCGTGGTTATTTCCTGACATTTGTTCTCCTTGATGACTTAACTGAAATTAGTTTAACTTGGGGCTAAAGCTGATAGGCAACCAACACTACTTAGGCTAAATGCCACCATCGTTTATCGAAATTGTTGGATCAATTCCAGAATCCAAGGCTTGCCATGGTGTTAGACCTGCTGCCAAAGATTCTGGTGATTCATAATTGCCTTTTTTCTTCGCTGAATCAAAATTTCTAATTGTGAACATTAGACCAACAAGTGCAACTCCAATTGCTGGCAAAATCACGCCATAAGCAAGTGGACTGTTAGTGAATGTGAACTCTGATGTGGTTCGACCTAATTTATTGCTAAGCAAAATTCCAACATATCTTGGCCAGTCTTGCGTGACAGCAAAGGAAAGATAACCAATAGCGGAACCAATCAAAAAAATCACAAAACCAAAAAATCTTTGAAGTAGTCCCTTAGCAGCAATTAATCCAACTACGCCAGCAATTGGTACCAAAGTGAGTCCAGCGATAACTGGTTCCAGATCACGACCACTGAAAGAAAAAGTTAATCCAGGCGCATCTGCTTCGGTGAGAGTTACGCTAACCCAAGCTTGTCCTGTCATTACTAGAACGATGGTTGAGCATATTGCCAATGTCAGCAGAAGGCTTCGATACAGCTTTGCCATGATTAGTTTTGGCCACTTAAAGTATTTGCAACTGCAACTGCTCGCAAAACTGCTGCTGCCTTGGCATTACATTCTGCATCTTCCATTTGTGCAACAGAATCTGCGACAATTCCAGCCCCTGCTTGCACGTAAGCAGTGCCGTTTTTAATTACAGTGCTGCGGATTGCAATTGCCGTGTCTACGTTGCCGGCAAAATCAAAGTACCCAACGCAGCCACCATAGAAACCACGGCGAGTTGGCTCCAGCTCTTCAATAATTTTCATCGCCATTGGCTTTGGTGCACCAGATAAAGTGCCAGCAGGGAAAGTTGCCGCAAGTAAATCAACACCGTTAACCTCAGGTGAAACATCACCAGTTACTGTTGAAACGATGTGCATTACGTGACTATATTTTTCGATCGACATGAAGTCCGCAACATCAACGCTGCCTGGCAAGCACACGCGACCCAAATCATTTCGGCCTAGATCAACTAGCATCAAGTGCTCAGCACGTTCCTTTTGATCTGCCAATAACTCGGCAGCCAAAGCTTCATCTTCATCAGCGTCCTTGCCACGAGGTCTTGTTCCGGCAATTGGATGCAGCATCGCTTTGCCATCAGTTAATTTCACAAGTGCTTCTGGGCTTGAGCCAACTAAATCGAAGTCAACTTCATCGCTAAGCGCTGTTCCAGGTGCAGTTGATTTCGGTACTCGAATTAAGAACATGTAAGGACTGGGGTTTGAAGTGCGCAGGATGCGGTAAACATCTAACGCCGATGAATTACATGGTGTTGAAAAACGCTGAGATAAAACAATCTGGAACGCATCGCCTGCGCGGATATGTTCTTTAGCAACTTCCACTGCGTTCTGATAATCACTGCTGGCAGTTTCATTAGTTATAACCGGCTTAGCGCTTTGATCAAACGAAGCAACTGATGATGCTAGTGGCTTATTTAAGGCAGCTTCCATCACATCAAGTCGCGCAAGAGCATCTGCATAAGCCAGATCAACGCGCTCTGGTGAATTGTCGTAGTTAATTGCATTTGCAATAAGCGTTACTGAACCATCCATGTGATCAAGCACCGCAAGATCAGTTGCAATCAGCATGGCTAGTTCAGGAAGCTCTAATACGTCTTTTGTTTGAGTCGGAATTTTTTCAAATCTGCGAACAATGTCATAACCCAAGTAACCAACAACACCACCAGTAAGTGGAGGTAGTTGATTGCTACTTACCCCAATGTTCACATCAGGTGTGTGCAGAATATCTAGAGTTGCCCGAAGTGCATCAATTGGATCCCCAGTTGTTGGCAATCCAACGGGAACATTTCCACTCCAATGTGCTTGGCCAGATTTTTCAGAAAGCATAGCTGAGCTATTAACACCCACGAATGAATAGCGTGACCAAGCAACGCCATGTTCAGCCGACTCTAATAAGAATGTGCCAGCGCGTTCGTCAGCTAGTTTCCGATAAAGGTTTAGCGCAGTCTCGCCATCTGCTAACAACCTGCGAACAACTGGGATTACTCGACGATTCTGAGCAAGGTCTTTAAATTTCGCTAAATCAGGTGCGGTCACGAAATTAGTTCACCGAAATTTCGTTAACATCAAAACAAGTTTCATCACCTGTGTGGCATGCACCACCAACTTGATCGACCGTTAATAGCAATGTGTCGCTATCGCAATCGATCGCTAAACCTTTAACTTCTTGAATCGCACCGCTTGTTGCGCCTTTAACCCAAACTTCTTGTCGGCTTCGGCTCCAATATGTAGCCCGGCGAGTTTCTAGAGTTTGCTCAATAGTTTCTAGATTCATCCAAGCAAGCATCAGAACTTTGCGCGTAGTGACATCTTGAACAATTACCGGAATTAGCCCAGCATCGTTGAACTTAAGCGTTGAGAGGTCAACATCGGCCAAATTCATAGCTCTATTGTGTCAGTTGGCAAGCGAGTTGAAAATTTGTGAACTAACGAACAGTCATTCCACGAGCAGATAAATCTGCTTTAACTTGCCCAATTGTTAATTCACCGTAGTGAAAAACAGAGGCGGCAAGCAATGCGTTTGCGCCAACTTCAACCGCTGGAGCGAAATCTTCCAGTTTGCCGGCCCCACCACTTGCAATAATCGGTAACGAAACCTGGGCTCTAACTTTAGAAATCAATTCAAGATCAAAACCAGCTTTAGTGCCATCGGCATCCATGGAATTAAGCAGGACTTCTCCTGCACCGCGATTGGCGGCTTCAACAATCCAATCGATTGCATCTCGGCCACTACTTTGGCGACCGCCATGTGTTGTTGCCTCAAACCCACTTGGCATTTCACTACTTCTGCGAATATCAACTGAAAGCACGATGCATTGATCGCCAAATCTCTTACTTGCCTGCGAAATCAAATCTGGATTGGCTAGCCCTGCAGTATTAATTCCAACTTTGTCCGCGCCACTTCGAAGCAAATTATCGACATCTTCAACTGTGCGAACGCCTCCGCCAACAGTTAGCGGGATGAAAATTTCATCTGCCGCTTTCTTAACCATTTCATAAGTGGTGTTTCGATTTGAACTACTTGCACTGATATCTAGAAAAACTAATTCATCAGCACCGGCTTGCCCGTAATTGCGGGCAAGTTCAACTGGATCACCAGCATCACGCAGGTCAACAAAGTTAACACCTTTAACTACGCGACCTTGGTCAACGTCAAGACATGGAATAACTCTGATAGAAACAGACATGATTTATCTTTGTGGCCCTGCAACTTCGATCGCCTCAACAAGTGTGAACGCACCTGCATAAAGTGCTTTTCCGGTGATTGCACCTTCAACACCAAGTGGAACTAATTTTCTCAATTCTGCTAAATCGTCAAGGGTTGCAATTCCACCACTTGCAATTACCGGCTTATCGGTTCTGGC
>JBEGOT010000110.1:0-4322 GCA_041181865.1 Actinomycetota bacterium
ACCTTCGGCAACTGCATCATTAACAAACTGTTCAATTTTGTCGCGATGTCCAGCGCTAATTAGTGCGCCAGTTTCAGCATTCTCATCATGTGATCCACCCAGAACAATTGCATCGGCTCGGCGAGCAACTTCTGCGGCAACTTTTTCATGAATACTGCGTTCAACAAGCAAACGTGTGCCAGCTGAACACACTTGACCTGAGTGCAAGAAAACGGCGGTAAGCGCATTATCAATTGCTGCATCTAAGTTGCTGTCAGCAAAAATAATATTTGGATTTTTCCCACCAAGTTCAAGTGCAATCTTTTTTACAGTTTCAGATGCATTAGCCATTAAACGTTTACCGGTTACTAAACCACCAGTGAATGAAACCATGTCAACATCAATGTGAGTACTAAGCGGCCCACCTGCTGTTGCGCCAGCACCCATGACTAAGTTGGCAACACCACTTGGCACGCCTGCTTCAACCAAAACATCCATCAACATTGAAGTCGTACTTGGTGTTAATTCACTTGGCTTAATAACAAATGTGCAACCAGTTGCAAGTGCTGGTGCAATTTTCCATGATGCCTGAAGCAGGGGATAGTTCCACGGAGTAATCATCGCGACCACACCAACTGGTTCACTAACGATTGTGCTTCGCACACCATCGCGGCCAGTATCCACTTCGCGTTCGTGAGCATGCGGGGCTTGCTTAGCGAAGTATCTAAAAACCGAAATGATGTCATCTAAGTCATAGCGCGCTTCGATTATTCGCTTGGCGGTATCTCTTGATTCAGCTTCAGCAAATAGTTCTTTATCGCGCTCCAAAATGTCGGCAACTCGATCAAGTATTTTGGCGCGCTGTTCCCCGCTAAATGAGGTCCAATGACCGTCATCAAAAGCCCGGCGGGCCGCTTTGATAGCTAACTCTGTGTCGTTGGCGGTTGCTTCGAAGAATTGGCCGACTGGCTTGGCATTTGCCGGATGCAAAATCGTGCGCTTTTCACCAGAGGAACTTGGTACCCGCTTACCGTCAATAAATAGCGATTCGATATTGCTATAACTCATTTGGCAAGCCACCCAAGATTTGTAGTTTCTTAACTTTTGCCAGTTGCGTAGAACTAGTCAAGTTACGTCCCTTCTTTGTGACATAAGCGTTTTTAGGTTTCATAATGTGGGGCTACTCTCGCCAACTATTTGGTGAACCTGACAAGGCTTTAGCACTTTTTACTAATTGCTTGCCAACCAAATCTAAATTCAATTTGTGCATGCGTGCGGTTGGACCTGAAACTACTAGAGCTGCGACAACATCTAAATGTGAATCGCGGATTGGTGCAGCAACTGCAGTGAAGCTATCTTCCATTTCTTCATCAGCAATCGCGTAACCGCGCTCACGAACTTTATCTAATTCTTTTTCAAAATCGGCAATTGTTGTAATTGTCTTTTTCGTTAATTTTTCAAACTTACTTGGATAAGTTGCTTTGCGATCTTTTTCATTCAGCCAAGCAACAAGAGCTTTTCCAGTTGCGGTGCAGTGAATTGGAACTATTTGACCTAGCCAACTGGACATGGTCATGATGTGTGAACCGGCAACCTGATCTACATAAAGAACTTTGTTGTTATCCAAAACTGCGATGTTCACTGTTTCACCGAACTGGTCGGCAAGAGCGCGCGTAACAGAGCGTGATCCGACAACGGCGCCGATGTTGCTTGATACTGTTCCGGCCAACCTGACTAAACCAATGCCAAGTCGGTAACGACCACGATCTGAAATTTGTTCGACTAGGTTGTGTGACAGCAGTGCTGCTAGCAGTCTTGATGCAGTCGATTTGTGAATTTCTAACTCGGCAGCAATTTCAGTGACGCCAGATTCACCTTTGGCGCCAAGTATTTCAAGAATTTGCAAAGCGCGATCAACAGATTGAACCGCTGAACTTTCGCTAGAAATACTGTTGCCCATGACGCAACATTATGCGCCATGGGCAACAGCCTTGTCTAGGTTTTTATAAAACTAGAAGAGACCTACTACTAAGCCATCTTGAAGTTTGATGGTGTTTGCCGCAGGAACCTTAGGCAAACCAGGCATTGTCATGATGTCACCAGTTACGACGACGATGAATTCAGCACCAGCACTTAAGCGAACTTCGCGGATTGCCACAACGTGATTTGAAGGGGCGCCCTTTAGGTTCGGGTCAGTTGAGAATGAGTACTGAGTCTTAGCCATACAAATTGGGAACTTGCCATAGCCAGCTTCTTCGAAGCTCTTTAACTGATCGCGAACTGACTTGTCAGCCACGATGTCATCAGCATCGTAAATGCTTGTGGCAATGGTCTTAACTTTGTCCCATAGCGATAGTGAATCATCGTATAGCGGAGCAAATTGTGCTGTGCCAGATTCGGCAAGTGCGACAACTTTTTCAGCAAGTTCTTTGGTTCCCTTGCTGCCTTCAGCCCAGTGAGTACAGCGAACTGCATCTACACCAAGTTCAGCACAGTACTTTTTTACTGCCGCAAATTCAGCATCAGTGTCAGTGGTGAAGTTGTTTACGCCAACTACTACTGGAACACCGAATTTCTTTACGTTGCGGATGTGACGGCCAAGATTAGCAAGACCTGCTTCAACAGCAGCTACGTTTTCTTTACCTAAGTCATCCTTAGCAACACCACCATGCATCTTTAGTGCGCGAACTGTTGCCACGATCACAGCCGCACTTGGTGCAAGACCGGCCTTGCGACATTTAATGTCGAAAAACTTTTCAGCACCTAAATCAGCACCAAAACCAGCTTCTGTCACAACGTAATCGCCAAGGCGAAGAGCGGTGTCAGTTGCCAGAACTGTGTTACAGCCATGGGCGATGTTGGCAAATGGTCCACCATGAACAAACGCTGGATTGTTTTCAAGTGTTTGTACCAAGTTAGGCATTAGCGCATCTTTTAAGAGAACGGTCATTGCTCCATTTGCATTAAGTTGCGAAGCTGTGATTGCAACTTTGTCACGGGTGTAACCAATAACAATGTTGCCTAGGCGTCGCTCTAAGTCATCAAGATCCATTGCCAAACAAAGGATTGCCATAACTTCAGATGCAACGGTGATATCAAAACCTGCTTCACGTGGGTAACCATTTCCTGGTCCGCCTAGAGCTGCAGTGATTTGGCGAAGTGCGCGATCGTTCATATCCATAACGCGCTTCCAAGCAATACGACGAACATCGATACCAAGTTCATTGCCCCAGTAGATGTGGTTGTCGATCATCGCTGAAAGTAAGTTGTGGGCTGCGCCAATTGCATGGAAGTCACCAGTGAAGTGCAGGTTGATATCTTCCATTGGAATTACTTGGGCGTAACCGCCACCTGCGGCGCCACCTTTCATCCCAAAACTTGGACCAAGTGATGGTTCGCGCAGACAGATAATTGCATTCTTGCCAATTGCATTAAGACCATCGCCAAGACCCACAGTTGTTGTCGTCTTACCTTCACCTGCAGGTGTTGGAGTCATCGCAGTAACAAGAATTAACTTGCCGCGTTCCTTTTTCTTGATTGAGTCAATGAATTCCATGGAGACTTTGGCTTTAGTTGGGCCATAGTTCAAGATTGCTTCAGCTGGAATTCCAATGCGTGTGGCAATTTCACTGATTGGTTTGATTTTGCCTTCGCGGGCAATTTCGATATCTGATTTCATGCCGTTAGCTCCTTTGACCGTTTGGCGACAAATTCATCAAGCTCTTCTTTTACTGCTGTGTCGATTGCTGGGGCTTCATATTCTTCCAACATCTTTTTGTAGATCTCATTTGCCCTGGTGGCTGTATCTTTTTTGCCATTTCGACTCCAGCGATCGTAGTTATCGCTTGAAGATAAGAATGGGCGGTAGAAACAATCACGGAAACGTTCCATGGTGTGCATGGTTCCTAGGAAGTGCCCACCGTGACCAGCTTCGATGTGAGCGTCAAAGCCAAGTGAAGCCTCATCAATTTCAAATGGAGTGAATTCAACTTCCATCATCTGAACAATTTCCATGTCCATGATGAACTTCTCGTAGCTTGCAACGAGGCCACCTTCAAGCCAACCAGCTGAGTGAAGAACAAAGTTGGTGCCCGCAAGGAAAGTAGCGTGCATAGTCATCAGGGTTTGGTAGCCGGCTTGCGCATCAACTACTTGGGAGGCATTTAAGCCACCGCCACCGCGGAATGGCAGACCAAAGTGACGGGCAATCTGGCCGGTACACAAAAGACCAATTGCTGATTCTGGGGTACCAAACATTGGTGATCCTGATTGCATATCAATGTTTGAAAGGAATGATCCAAATACAACTGGACATCCTGGGCGAATTAACTGAGATAGCGCGA
>JBEGOT010000111.1:0-2503 GCA_041181865.1 Actinomycetota bacterium
TCGCAATACTGACGATGCAGGCTGCGCCATAAGCCACATTGGTCAAGATTCCAGGTAAGAAAAAGTTTTCTGACTTTCCGCTTTTAGTCGCAAGCCAAGCTGAAAATGCTAAACCGACTAAGCCTGCAATAACTTGAGTCAATTTTTGTTTTTGAACTAAACGAATTACGGCTAGGACTAATCCGGCGGCTAGCGCACTGTAAACACTGATACTTAAATTGCTACCAGTAATCGCATAAGTAATGACAAAAAGAATTGCTGGCAACCCACTTTCCAGCATTCCCCTTGGCCCACCAAGAGAATCAACTAGCAGCCTTGAATCATCTGCCAATTCATGTGTGATTGATTCTTCGTTGTGATTAGTCGGCATTAGGAAGTAATTCATACCTTGGGTTATAAATTGCTGGCTGCATTTTTGGGCCGCGAGAAATTCGGCCATCCACTAATAAGGTGCGGCCTGCATGAATGCCTTTGATCTCACGCCTACCTAGCCAAAGAAGTGTTATGTATCCGGTGCCATCCCAAAGTTCAGCTTCAACCATTGGAACGCTTTCTTGTGGTCTGACCCTAAGGGCACGAATTGTCCCTCGAACTTTAACTAGTTCACCTACAACACATTTAGTTGCAGCACTTGCACCTATTGCTTCACTTGTATCGCGAAGTGTTGCTGCATCAATTTCAACTTGGTTTGCAGCCAAGGTTTTAAGGTAATTACCCACACGCCCCATGTTTTTAACTTTACTAACTAAATTTCGATTTGAATCGTTGGTGATTGCGGTTCAGGTTTAACTTGTTCTGGATAAGTTATTGGCAACCTAGTGCCTGGCGCCATTGGAGCATCGCCGCGATCAATTACAAGATCTGCAATAAGTTCATCAAGTTTTTGTGTTGAAATCTCGTCGGTAGCGGCTTGACCGCTAACCACTATGCGCATGAACCAGCGATCACCATTTATGCCAAGGAATCTAACCGCTTGAATAGTTGCGTTTCCCTGTTGGTCGTAAGTTGGCATAACTGCATGAATTTCTGCACCAAATTTTCCATTAACCATTTTTGGTTGGACTTTAGTTTCTTCTAAACGTGCTGCAATTTCGTATCTTGTCTCAGACCAAGAATCGTGATCTTTAGCAGCTGCAAAAACTTCAACTGTGGCGATTGAGTTTTCGTAAACCAATGACACAGACACAAGTTGCCCGTTGGTTTGATCGATCTCTGCTCTAACATCAAGGCCAGTTTTCATTGGCACCCAAATAGAACCAAGAACTAGCCTGGTTCCATCGTTGGCAACTTCGTAACTACTTAATGGGCCGTTATTCAACTTTTCACACCCGTTGAACCATGGCCTTTTTCGCCGCGAACTGAATCTGGCAGCGTAGTAACTTCTGTGAAACTTGCTGACGCAAATTCTTGAATTACAAGTTGTGCAATTCGACTTCCAGCAGTTGCCTGGAATGTTTCTGTTGGATCCAGATTGATTAAATTAATGAAAATTTCGCCACGGTAATCCGCATCGATAGTTCCAGGTGCGTTGACAATACTTATGCCATTTTTGTGCGCTAATCCAGATCGTGGATGCACTAAGCCAACATAGCCTTCAGGAAGCGCAATTGCGATTCCGGTTCCAACTAATTTGCGCTGTCCTGGTTCGATTGAAAAATCATCAAGACAAGAAAGGTCAGCACCAGCATCGGTTGCGTGGGCGTAAGTTGGCACAATCGCCCGCGGATCGAGTCGCTGGAACTGCACGTTAATCACAAATGAGAGAATACCCGTATGCCACAACCGCATGATCCAAGCGCTGTAATTAATGAGGGTAAAGATGGTTTTAACCAGATTTACCGCGAAAGATTACTTCCTGGCATTGCTGCCTGGGTACTTGTTTTCTTTATGACCGCATCACTTGGAATCGCTTACGGCTACGTTTTTGGAAACACTTTTGGTGTTGTCCTAACTTTCTTTGCAACCGGCGCAATTTATGCATTGATGTATTTTGGTAGCCCAGTAATCAGCATTGATGAATTAGTTATCCGAGTAGCCGATGCTCGATTGCCAAGGCGCTTTGTTGGATCTGTGAACTTACTTGATGAAACTAAAACCAGCGAATCACGAAGAACTGCCACCCATCGCGATGCCTACATAGTCATGCGAGCAGCAATTAAAGAATCGATAGTTTTTGATGTGAAAGATGAAAGCGATCCGCATCCCTATTGGCAGTTTTCTTCGCGAAACCCAGCGAAGCTTATTTCAGCGCTTAATAACTAAGCACAGTCAGCACAGATTGGCTGACCTTTAACTTCTTTAGCTAACTGGCTGCGGTGGTTCACAAGGAAACAACGTGAACAAGTAAATTCATCTGCTTTTTTAGGAATAACTAAAACCGTGATTGATTCATCAGATAGGTCTGCACCTGGAAGTTCAAGATTCTCGTTTAAGTCAGCTTCGTCAGCATCAACGCTGGTCGCAGTTTTGGCAGCGTGCTGAGACTTTAAGTCTTCAAGCGACT
>JBEGOT010000112.1:0-10367 GCA_041181865.1 Actinomycetota bacterium
TCAAAAAGCTAGAGCATGCTGGATTGCCTATGTTGCCCAGGAACCAGTTATGCCTCAAGGCATGTCAGTTTTTAATTATGTGATGCTTGGCCGCACAGCCCACTTAAATATGTTGGCAACAGAATCCCCAAGAGATGTTGAAGTAACAAATTATGTGATTGATGAAATCGGATTGCATGACTTTGTTGATCGAGATGTAGCAACTCTGTCGGGCGGTGAGCGTCAGCGCGTAGCCATTGCAAGAGCACTTGCCCAGGCAAGCCCGATTGTTTTACTTGATGAACCAACCACTGCTCTGGACGTTGGTTACCAACAGGACGTACTTGAACTAATTGATCGTTTGCGCAGAGAGAAAAAGATTGCCGTTATTTCAACGATGCACGATTTGACCGTTTCTGGTTTATATCCAGACAGATTGATGCTCTTGGCCGATGGCAAAACAGTTGAACAAGGTGAAGCGAAGACAGTACTTACTTCAGCCACAATCAAAGAGCACTATGGTGCAGCAGTTGAAGTGCTTGATAGTGCAAATGGGCCAATAGTTATTCCAGTTCGTCCAAGTAATTAATCTTGGGTTTTTCCCATCATTTACCCTTCCACAATATGAAACCCGTTAGTTCTCGCGATTAATTCACCGGTTGTTATTCGCCACGCCGTTTGAATTAAGTGACCATTTATATCAAGCGGGATATCGTGAATTGATTGTTCGCTTAAAGAGGCGGACGCAAAAAATAGGAGTAACACAAAATGCAGAATGCCCCAGCTCGGCTACTTGCTGAATTTCTAGGCGTTTTCTTCCTGTGCTTTTTTGGCATTGGTGCAATTACTAACGGTGCAGAACTAACTGGTGTTGCGCTAGCTCACGGTATTGCAATCTTCGTTGCAATCGCAGCTTTCGGACATATTTCAGGTGCACACTTCAACCCTGCAGTAACAACTGCACTTGCAGCAACAAAGCGTATTGCTCCAGTTGATGCAGTTGCATACATCGTTGCTCAACTTCTTGGTGGCTTCCTAGCTGCTTCTGTGGCTAAGTACGCATTCGGAACGCTTGCTGGTGTTCCATCACTTGCTGCTGCTGCAACTTCAACTCAAGGTATTTTGATCGAAGCTATTGCAACCTTCATCCTGATGATCACCATCATGGGTGTTGCTGTTGATAAGCGTGGATCATTCTCAACTGTGTCTGGTCTACCAATTGGTTTATCAATCACAGGTGGCATTATGTTCGCTGGTCCAATTACTGGCGCAGCACTTAACCCAGCTCGTTGGTTCGGTCCTGCTCTTGTTGGTGGAGACCTAAGCAACGCAATCGTTTGGATCGTAGGTCCAATTGTTGGCGCGCTAATTGCTGCATTCGTTTACGATGCAGTTGTTAAGCCAGCTAAATAAATCTAAATAAAAAAGCCCCAGCACTTTTGTGCTGGGGCTTTTTTAATACCTAATTACTTGGTGCTTGGTGAAACAAACGGTGGCTTGGTTACGGTCACCGCAAGATCGCGACCACGAACATCAACAATAAGTTGATCACCTTCGTTAACTCCTGGCTTAACCAGTGCAAGAGCGATACCTTTTTGCAAAGTTGGTGAGAATGTTCCGCTGGTGGTTTCGCCAATTACTTCACCAGCAGTGTTCTTCACTTGCATGTGACCACGTGGAATACCGCGATCATTAGCAAGTAATCCGACTGCAATACGTTTTGGCCCATTCTCTTTTTCTTTAACTAAAGCTTCGCGGCCAGCAAATTTATCTTTCTTCCAGCCAACTGCCCAGCCGATTTTCGCTTCAAGCGGTGAAATCGTTGGCGAGATGTCTTGTCCGTGTAGTGGGTAACCCATTTCGGTGCGAAGTGTGTCACGAGCACCAAGACCACATGGAAGTAATCCAAACGCACCACCTGCATCGAGCACTGCATCAAATAGTGCAGCTAAGCCATCATTACCGATCACGATTTCATAACCATGCTCACCGGTGTAACCAGTGCGACAAACTGTAAGTGCATGACCATTCCAGGTTGCATCGGCAAACGCCATGTAATCATGATCTGCAGGTAAACCAAGTGCTTTAACTAAGTCAGCAGACTTTGGACCTTGGATTGCCAAAATTCCTTGCTTCAGGTGATTGTTTTCAAGAGTCAAACCTGCAGGCAGGATTTTTTCAAGTTCAGCAACAACAGTTGATGCATTGCCTGCATTTGGGATGAAGCGAACTTCAGTATCTGAAACCAAGTAAACGATTAAGTCATCGATGATTCCACCATTGTCATTGCAGAACATTGAATACTGTGCTTGTCCAGGTTTAATTCGATCAAGATCGTTTGCGAAAACGCTGTTAGCAAAGGCGTAAGCGCCTTCGCCTAAAATTCGAACTTTGCCCATATGCGAAACGTCGAAAATGCCAACGGCATTTCGAACTGCATTATGTTCAGCAACTGTTCCGGCGGTGTATTCGATTGGCATATCCCAGCCACCGAATGGACCCATTTTTGCGCCAAGGGCGATGTGTTTTGAATGTAAGGCAACTTCTGGCATACCCCAACGCTACTAGTACCGTAGGAACAGATCTTTTAAAGGAGCCCCCATGGCCGCAGAACCAAAAGTTGCTGGGTTATTACTAAAAGCCGGCAACCCTCTCACTGCCCCAGTTGATGCAGTAGTAATTGCAACTACAACGGATGGCAAGTTTTCAATCTTTGCCGATGGATTAACAAAAGCTGCGGCAACCAAATTAAAGGCAGTTTTGAGTTCAGTTGGTGCAACAGGTGCCAAAGATGAATTAGTTCGTATTCCAGCAACCGGCATAGCCAAATCAAAAGTAATCGTTGCAGTAGGCCTTGGTTCACTTAAGAATCCAATTTCCGATGAACAGCTTCGCCGGGCAGCCGGAAATGCCACGCGAAGTCTTGGGGGTTTTAAGAAAGTTGCAATGTATTTACCAGCCGAAAGTGCAAGTAGCGCTGGTGCGATTTTAGAAGGTGCTGCTCTTGGTGCTTACACTTTCACCGAACACAAGTCATCAACATTAAATAAGGCAAAGAGTCCTGTTTCATCTGTGACTTTATTTACTGGCGATGCAAATGCAAAAAATAAAGAATACAAAGCAGCACTTGATCATGCCCGCACAATTGTGCATGCAATTCACTTTGCGCGCGATTTAATCAACACCTCTCCCCTGCATTTGCCACCAGCACAAGTTGCTGCAGCTGCGAAATCACACTTGACTGGCACAACAGTTAAAGTTCAAATCCTTGATGAAAAAGCGTTAGCACGCGATGGTTACGGTGGCATTCTTGGCGTTGGCCAAGGCTCAAGTCGCCCCCCAAGACTTATTCGCATGGAATACAAACCAAAGGGCGCCAAAAAGCACATTGCACTTCTTGGTAAAGGCATCACATTTGATACCGGTGGTATTTCACTGAAGCCACCTGCAAGCATGCATGAAATGAAAGCTGATATGTCTGGCGCAGCTGCCGTGATTGCAACTATTAAAGCAATTCATGATTTAGCACTTCCGGTTTCAGTGACGGCTTACGCGGCTTGCGCTGAAAACATGCCAGGTGGTGGCGCCCAACGTCCAGGCGATGTGCTGACAACTTATGGCGGTCGCACGATCGAAGTATTAAATACTGATGCTGAAGGTCGTTTAGTTCTAGCTGATGTTCTAGTTCGCGCGGCTGAAGATAAACCAGATGTTGTTCTTGATATCGCAACTTTGACGGGCGCTGCAGTTGTGGCCCTTGGCCATCGCACTGCTGGTGTTATGGGTGACGATCAAATACGTGATGCAGTTAAGGCAGCTGCTGATAAAGCCGGCGAAGAATTCTGGCCAATGCCACTTCCTGAGGAATTACGTGCACCACTTGATTCGATCGTTGCTGACATTGCCAACATCGGTCAGCGCGAAGGTGGAATGCTTTCAGCTGGTTGGTTCCTAAAAGAGTTCGTAGCCGATGGCCTGCCATGGGCTCACTTGGACATCGCTGGGCCTGCCTACAACTCACAAAGCCCACATGGCTACACCCACAAAGGTGGCGTGGGCTTTGGAATCCGCACCATGGTCGCATTCGCCAAAGACGTTATATCCGGTGTCATCTAGGGTTCCACAGGGTGGGACAATAGAACCCTTAGGTTTTTAAAGCCAGATTCACCTTTCTTGGTGACTGACTTAATACTCGGAGGGTACATGCACGACGTTGTAATTTTGGGTGGCGGAAGTGGCGGTTATGCCTGCGCACTTAGAGCATCACAACTTGGTTTATCGGTTGTTCTAATTGAACAAGACAAACTTGGTGGCACCTGTTTACACCGTGGTTGTATTCCAACTAAAGCGCTATTGCATGCTGCTGAAGTAGCTGACACTGCTCGCGAAGGTGAGCACTACGGCGTACATTCAACTTTCAATGGCATTGACATGAATAAGGTCAATGAATACAAAGATGGCGTAATCGGTCGACTTTACAAAGGCTTGCAAGGTTTAGTTAAGAGCCGCGACATTACTTATGTTGAAGGAACCGGTCGCTTAGTTGCACCAAATGCCATCGAAGTCAATGGCCAGCGCTACGAAGGAAAGAACATCGTTCTTGCAACTGGGTCTTATGCTCGCTCACTTCCAGGTTTGGAAATCGCAGGTCGCGTAATGACTAGTGATCAGGCTCTTTTACTGGATTACGTTCCAGCAAGTGCGATCATCCTTGGTGGCGGCGTAATTGGTGTTGAATTCGCATCAGTTTGGAAGTCATTCGGTGTTGATGTGACTGTGGTTGAAGGGTTACCTCGCCTAGTTCCAGCAGAAGATGAAGCTGTATCAAAAACAATGGAACGTTCATTCCGTAAGCGCGGCATCAATTTTAAAACTGGCGTTAAATTCCAAAGTGCAACTCAAAGCGATTCAGGTGTCACAGTCACACTTGAAAATGGCGAAACTCTAAGTGCTGATCTTCTTCTAGTTGCTGTTGGCCGTGGTCCACGCGCAACTGGAATGGGCTTTGAAGAACAAGGCATCAATATGGATCGTGGCTTTGTACTTGCTAACGAACGTTTGGCAACAAATGTTCCGGGGATCTTTGCAGTTGGCGACATTGTTCCTGGACTTCAACTTGCCCACCGCGGTTTCCAGCAAGGTATTTTCGTTGCTGAAGAAATCGCTGGTTTAAACCCACGTACAATCGATGAATCAGGAATCCCGCGCGTAACTTACAGCGAACCTGAAGTTGCCTCAATTGGCTACACCGAAACCCAAGCTAAAGAAAAATTTGGCGAAGTTGAATCATATGAATACAACTTGGGTGGAAACGGTAAGAGCCAGATCCTAAGCACTGCTGGGTTTATCAAACTTATTCGTCAAAAGAATGGCCCAGTTGTTGGCGTTCACATGATTGGCGCGCGCGTTGGTGAATTAATTGGTGAGGCTCAACTTATTTACAACTGGCAAGCAACTGCTGAAGATGTTGCTCCGCTAGTGCACGCCCACCCAACCCAAAACGAAGCTCTTGGTGAAGCATTCCTAGCTCTTGCTGGAAAACCACTTCACGCCCACGCGTAACCAAAAAGAATTAATCGACAACTAAAAGGAGTGTTAAACAGTGAGTACAACTGTTTCGATGCAACAACTTGGTGAGAGTGTTACTGAAGGTACAGTAACTCGTTGGCTAAAGAACGTTGGTGACACAGTTGCCGCTGATGAAGCATTACTTGAAGTATCGACCGACAAGGTTGACACCGAAATTCCATCACCAGTTTCAGGCGTACTAACTGAAATCCTTGCGGGTGAAGATGCAGTTGTTCCAGTTGGTGGCGCACTTGGTGTGATCGCAGATAGTGCTGGTGCCCCTGCAAGTACACCAGCACCTGCCGCTCCTGCTCCAATTGAAACGCCAGCTCCTGCCGCTCCTGCTCCAGTTGCATCTGCACCTGCCACGCCGACTGCAAGTGGCACAGCAACTCCAGTACTACTTCCAGCACTTGGCGAAAGTGTTACTGAAGGAACTGTCACCCGTTGGTTAAAAGCTGTTGGTGACAACGTTGCATCTGACGAAGCTCTACTTGAAGTGTCTACTGACAAGGTTGATACCGAAATTCCATCACCAGTTTCAGGCGTACTTCTTGAAATCACTGTTGGTGAAGACGGTGTAGCCCAAGTTGGTGGCCAACTAGGTTTAATTGGCGCATCTGGCGCAGTTAGCGCAAGTGCTCCTGCACCTAGCGCTCCGGCTCCAGTTCCTGCTCCTGCTCCTGCTGCCCCAGCACCTAGCGCACCTGTGCAGACTTCAACATCATCAGTGAACAATTCAGATGCTTACGCAACACCAATCGTTCGCAAACTAGCTGCTGAACTTGGCGTTGACTTAAGTCAAGTTAAAGGAACGGGTGTTGGCGGACGCATTCGCAAAGAAGACGTAATCGCAACCAGCCCATCTGTGGCACCAGTAAAAGTTGCCGCTGATCGTCCAGTTGAAAGCAAGCCACATGTTGCGCCAGCAAGCAGTTCATCTGTAGTAAGCGCAAAGGCTGCTGAACTTCGTGGCAAGACTGAAAAAATGACTCGTCTTCGCACAGTTATCGCGGAGCGCATGGTTGAATCGCTTCAAGTTTCAGCCCAGTTAACATCTGTTGTTGAAGTGGATGTCAGCCGTATTGCTGCCCTTCGAAACAAGTCAAAGAGCGCTTTTGAATCACGTGAAGGCGTAAAACTTTCATTCCTTCCATTCTTCGCAAAGGCTGCTTGTGAGGCACTAAAGCAATTCCCAACTGTTAATGCCTCAATCAACCAAGTTGAAAACACCGTCACTTATTACGATGCTGAGCACGTTGGCATTGCAGTTGACACTGAACGTGGACTTTTAGTTCCAGTAATCCGTGATGCTGGTGACTTAAACATCGCAGGTCTTGCTCGCAAGATCAATGATCTAGCTGAACGCACTCGCACCAACAAGCTTTCACCAGATGAACTAAGCGGCGGAACTTTCACCATCACAAACACTGGTAGCCGCGGTGCACTATTTGATACCCCAATCATTAACCAACCACAGGTAGCAATCCTTGGAACTGGCGCTGTAGTGAAGCGTCCAGTTGTGGTTACTGACTCAAGCGGTGCTGATGTAATCGCAGTTCGCCAAATGGTTTATCTAGCACTTACTTACGATCACCGTTTAGTTGATGGCGCAGATGCAGCTCGTTTCTTAAGTGCGATTAAGGCACGTCTAGAAGAAGGCGCATTCGAAGCTGACTTAGGTTTATAAAACCCAATTAATACTTCAGGCGGAAAGGCAAAGAGTAATTAATGAAAATTGCCATTGCGGGATCATCGGGCTTAATCGGCACTGCCCTAGTTGAGCAATTACGCACTGATGGTCATGAAGTTCTTCGCTTAGTTCGCCGGGAGCCAAAAGCTGCCTCTGAAATTAAATGGAATCCGGCTATTGGCGAGGTTGATTTAACTGCCCTACAGGGTGTGGAAGTAATTATTAACCTTGCTGGTGCAGGTGTTGGTGATCGTCGCTGGACCAAAAAATACAAAGCTGAAATCTTAAATTCAAGAGTTCAAGCAACCCAAACACTTGCAATAGCTGCTGTTCACATCAAAGCTAAGACGCTAATCAATGCAAGTGCTATCGGTTTTTACGGTGACACTGCTGATCAAAGCGTGGATGAAACTTCAAATGCTGGCACTGGATTTTTAGCGGACGTGGTTGTGGCTTGGGAAAAAGCAACTGATGCTGCCAAATTAGCTGGCGTTCGAGTAGTGAACATTCGCACTGGACTTGTCGTTGCAAAAAATGGTGGCGCTTGGGCAAAGATTTTGCCCATCTTTAAATTAGGTTTTGGTGGCGTGCTTGGCAATGGCAAGCAATACTGGTCATTTATTTCACTTCGAGATGAAATCGCTGCAATCAAATTCTTGCTAGATCGCGCCGATATTCACGGTCCGGTTAACCTAACAGCGCCAAATCCAGCAACAAATCGTGAAGTAACAAAGGCGATGGCAAAAGTATTGCGCAGGCCAGCCCTACTTCCAGTTCCAGCAATCGCATTAAAGATTGTTCTAGGTGAGTTCTCACAAGAAGTTTTGGGAAGCACCAGAGTTTTACCTAAAGTTCTGATGTCATCAGGGTTTAATTTCAGTGACCCTGATATTGTTAGTGCCATCAAAGCACTTTAAGAAAACATCGAGTTTATGAGTAATTTGCCTGCCAAAGTTGATGTCGTTGTAGTTGGTGCAGGTCTTTCTGGTCTAGCTGCTGCTCGTCGCATCGCTGTGGCTGGTCAAAGTGTTTGTGTTATTGAAGCTGGCAATGAAATTGGCGGTCGGGTACGAACTGATTACATTGATGGTCTAACTCTTGATCGTGGTTTTGCCGTTTATAACCCGGCATACGATGAGGGTGCTCGAATCCTTGATTTGAAATCACTTGATGTTAAATCTCTAACTTCTGGCTTGATAGTTTCAATTGATGGTCGCCAATACAAAATTGCAGATCCACGGCATGAGCCTGCCTGGGCTGTTGATTCACTGCTTGCTCCAGTTGGCTCGATCGGAAAGAAAATAAAATTTGCTAAGTACGCCCTGGCAAATGCTTTTCTAAAGCAAGATTTCACAAAATTTGATCAGCGCACAGATCAATTCCTTCGCCGCGCATTTGGCAAAGACTTAACTGAAAAAGCACTACGACCATTTTTGGCCGGTGTTTTCCTGGAAGATGATCTGGCAACCTCAAAACGCTTTTTTGATATCGTGCTTAAGAATTTCATTCAAGGGCAACCGGGTGTGCCGGCAAGTGGTATGCACGCAATTCCCCGGCAGTTAGCAGCTCAACTTCCTGCAGGCAGTGTTCAATTAAATACAACTGTTAACAGCATCAAGCCTGGTGTAGTTGAAACAAGTGAAGGTTCGATAAATTGTCGCGCGGTAATTGTTGCGGCAAATGCTAGAAGTGCTGCTGGATTACTTCCAGGAATTAAAGTTCCAGCCGGTCATGCGGTCACGACTTATTACCATTTGGCTGACTGTGACGCATCAGAACTAACCGACGGTAATGGCACCCTAATTGTTGATGGGAAGCGGTACAACAACTCTCTTGCTGATCCAAGACTTCCGGTTGTCAATACGGTTGCGATTTCAAATGCGGCGCCAACTTATGCAAGTAACGGTCGCGTATTAATTTCAAGCTCTGTTCTTGGTGTTCATCATTCAACTGAGGTGGAAAGCCTGGTTCGAAAGCACATCGCCTTGCTTTATAAAGCGCCAACTGTTAACTGGCAGCATGTGGCAACTTATCCAATTCCAGATGCTTTGCCAGCTATGACTGCTCCGCATGAATTAGAACAAAACCCTCGCCTTGGGGATCGAATTTATGTTGCTGGCGATTACCGCGCCGTTTCATCTATTAATGGTGCATTTAGAAGCGGACGCGTCGCAGCTGAAGCAGCGCTGGCTGACAGTCTTTAGGAATTAACTAATCACACCTGGGTTAAGGGTTGTTTCAACAACTTCCCCATTAACTTTTTCAACTTTGTAAGCGCGCGCTTTTGAATCGTGCGCATCAATGACAACTTCAACCGGATCTATACCGGAATAAACAATTCCTGCATGGTCATCGGTGGCATAAGAAAGTGGCAAGGTTTCATTCATGACAAGTGACTGCAATAACGGACGGCGTTGCGCTTCCGAGTCATAATGAACGCCATTACCCCATGGCAACAAGCCAAGAGAATTTGTAACAGTTTCAAGTTTTGGTCCAAATGAATCTGTTGGTCCGCCAACGTGCCAGCAAATTGAGCCAGCACTTACCCCGCCAAGCACTACCCCGCGTTCCCAAGCATCTTTTGCGGCCTGGTCGACTCCATGTAAGCGCCAAACAGCTAGCAAGTTGGCAACCGAGCCGCCACCAACCCAAACTAAATCAGCTCGACCGAATGCTTCTTCAACTGAAACATTTGGTTGAGTGAAAAGCGCCAAGTGCTCAGCTTCAATTGAAAGCGAAGAAACCGCTTGATAACTAGTTGCAATATAATTTTTATCATCGCCACTTGCGGTCATCACAAATAAAACACGAGGGCGAGTTTTATTGGTTAGTTCAAGAGCTCGCTTAAATATTCCACCAGGTGCCATAACGCCCCAGCGGTCGGTTTGATTAAACCCACCGCTTGAGGCAACTATGTAACGCGAAGCCAAAGCAATCTTTCGCTTTTAGTCTTTACCAGTTTTAGCTAGTTGGCTTGGCCACCAAATCTTCTTGCCAATGCTATGAGTAAGCGCTGGAACTAGCAGACTTCGAACCACGATGGTATCTAGCAAGACACCAAATGCAACTGCGAATCCAAGTTCAACTAGGAATACAAGTGGCAGGGTTCCAAGGACGGCAAAGGTTG
>JBEGOT010000113.1:0-5115 GCA_041181865.1 Actinomycetota bacterium
TGAAATACTTAGTTCAGATACTGCTACTCGGGCTGCTGAACTGGATCGCTTAACTCGCATCCTGGAACAAGTGAAATTACTTAAACCTAACCCTCAAGAAGATGTTGAACTGGCCCAGGAAGCCGATCGGTTAGCCCATAGTGAGTCATTATTTAGGGCAGCAGATAGTGCGGTCGCAGGTTTAACTGGCGGGGAAGCCGGCGGAGAAAGTGTTGCTGGAATTTTGGCTAATGCCAGAAAACTAGTGGAGCACGAAAGCGCCCTTGATCCAAAACTAGTCGAGTATGCCAAACGCCTTCGTGAATTAGAAGTTCTAGTAACTGATCTTGCCGGGGACTTAGGTGCCTACGCTGCCGCAATTGATGCATCCCCCGAACGCTTGGCTTTTGTTGAAGATCGCCGTGCAGCATTAAAGGCTTTAGCACGTGAGTTCGGCACAGTAGATGACTTGCTTGCTTGGGTTAAAATAAATGAGCCAAGGATGGCTGAACTATCTGGCGGCGACGAGGTAATCGCCCAGTTAAATACTGAACTTGCCGCTATAAATACAGATATCAAGAGCGCAGCTGGCGCATTAACGAAGGCTAGAACAAAAGCAGCCAATGAATTCGCCAAGCAGGTAAGTAGTGAACTTGAAGGCCTTGCGATGAGCGGTGCCAAAGTTGAATTCGTCATCCAGGAAGCCAAGCTAGGACCTTACGGCGGAGATGAAATAACTCTTGGTTTATCAAGTCGACCAGGAGCGCCACTTATTGCCGTTAGCAAAGGTGCATCAGGTGGTGAACTAAGCCGAATCATGCTGGCTGTTGAAGTCGTACTGGCTAAAGCTGATCCCATCGAAACTTTTGTGTTTGATGAAGTTGATGCTGGCGTTGGCGGGGCAGCAGCAGTCGAAGTTGGTAAGCGCCTTGCCCAATTAGCCAAAACTAGCCAAGTAATTGTGGTTACCCACTTACCTCAGGTCGCCGCCTTTGCCGATAAGCATTTATTGATTTCTCGCGTTGAAGGCGATGAATTTCATAAGTCAGCGGTGACTGAAGTTACCCAGGATGCCAGAGCAACTGAACTGTCTCGAATGCTTGCTGGCTTAAGTGACTCAGAAGCTGGCACCAAACTGGCTGAAGAACTTTTAGCACTGGCTAAGAGCGTTAAATAATTTCTGCTCGCAACGCCGAAGTGACCCCAATGTGACTTGGGATGAGTTCTTGAGATACGTTTGTATTCCGTGGGTCTTTCAAAACATGTGTTTGTCACGGGTGGCGTAGCTAGTTCGCTTGGTAAGGGTCTTACCGCTTCAAGCCTAGGTAATTTATTAACTGCTCGCGGTCTTCGCGTAACAATGCAAAAGCTCGATCCGTACTTAAACGTTGATCCAGGCACCATGAATCCGTTCCAACACGGTGAAGTATTCGTAACAAATGATGGCGCTGAAACAGATTTAGATATCGGTCATTATGAGCGCTTCTTAGATCGTGACCTTGAAGGTTTTGCAAACGTAACAACTGGTCAGGTTTATTCAACAGTGATCGCAAAAGAGCGTCGCGGTGAATACCTTGGTGACACAGTTCAAGTTATTCCACATATCACCAACGAAATTAAGTCACGTATTTTGGCAATGGCAAAACCTGATGTTGATATCGTGATCACCGAAGTTGGTGGCACTGTTGGTGACATCGAATCACTTCCGTTTTTAGAAGCAGTTCGCCAAGTTCGTCACGAAGTTGGCCGCGACAACGTATTTTTCTTACACGTTTCACTTCTTCCTTACATCGGTCCATCAGGTGAATTAAAAACAAAGCCAACGCAGCACTCAGTTGCAGCCCTTCGCAACATTGGTATTCAGCCAGATGCAATCGTGCTTCGCGCTGATCGCCCGATTCCTGCAGGAATTAAGCGCAAGATTTCTTTGATGTGTGACGTGGATGAAGAAGCGGTTGTTTCAGCAGTTGATGCGCCAAGTATTTATGACATTCCAAAAGTTCTTCACCAAGAAGGACTTGATGCTTATGTTGTTCGTCGCTTAGGTCTGCCATTTAAAGATGTGAACTGGACTAAGTGGAATGAACTTTTAGAGCGTGTTCACCACCCAGCCCATGAAGTCACAGTGGCACTTGTTGGTAAATACATCGATCTACCTGATGCCTATCTATCTGTAACCGAAGCACTTCGAGCTGGCGGCTTTGCAAATAATTCACGCGTGAAAATCAAATGGGTCGCATCTGATGACTGCGCAACAGAAAGCGGAGCGCGCGAAGCACTTGGCGATGTTGATGCGGTTTGTGTTCCAGGTGGATTTGGTGTTCGTGGCATCGAAGGCAAACTTGGCGCACTTAAATTTGCCCGCGAGAACAAAATTCCAACACTTGGTCTTTGTTTAGGTTTGCAGTGCATGGTTATTGAATATGCACGCAACATGGCAGGTATTAGTGATGCCAACTCAGCTGAATTTGATGAGCACACACCAAACCCAGTCATCTCAACTATGGCTGATCAGCATGATGTGGTTTCGGGCGAACGTGACATGGGCGGAACTATGCGCCTTGGTTTATACCCAGCAGCACTAAAACAGGGAAGTATTGCAGCTCGCGTTTATGGCAGCGATCACGCAGAAGAACGTCACCGTCATCGTTACGAAGTTAATAACGATTACCGCGCGCCACTTGAACAAGCTGGTTTAGTTTTCTCAGGCACATCACCAGATGGTCGCTTAGTTGAATATGTTGAACTACCAAGTGAAGTTCACCCGTATTACATTTCAACGCAAGCTCACCCAGAACTTAAGTCCCGCCCAACTCGCGCTAATCCACTTTTCAAGGGATTAATCGAAGCGGCAATTAAGCGCCAGAGTAAATAACTTTTAGTAATCGATACACATGATCTCTGATCGCCTAATTGATTATTCGGTAACTAAACGCGAAGAAATTTTCGAAGGTTATGTGATGAACCTTCGAAGGGACACTTTTGATTACCAGGGTGAAGATTTAACCCGCGAATACATTGTGCACCCAGGGGCGGTTGGAATTATCGCTCTTGATCATGAGGGCAAGATTTTGTTGGTTGAGCAGTATCGCCACGCGCAAGGCAAGATTATGTGGGAACCACCTGCGGGATTACTTGATGCACCCGATGAAGATCCACTTGAATGCGCTAAGCGTGAACTACTTGAAGAAACCGGATACGTTGCATCTAAATGGCAAGTGCTAATTGATTTTGCAAATACGCCAGGTGGATCAAGTGAACAAATCAGACTTTATTTTGCTCAAGGTTTAACACTGCACATTGATGGTCGCCCTGAAGCTGGGGAAGAAGAACGCGATATGCCAGTGCACTGGATACCGGTAAGCGAAGTTTTAGCATCAATTGGTCAAGGGTTAGTTACTAATGCTGCGCTAACTGTTGGCACCTTGGCACTTGTAACCGCCCTAGCCGAACCAGACGTTATGTTGCGCGATGCAAATAGTCCATGGCCTGCAAGGCAAGATGTGCTTGGCAATGACAGAGTTCGGCTACCAAAAGCCAAGGGCTAGAGTTATTAAAGACGAATAAAAAACATAGACAACGGTGTCTGTGTCAGAAAGGTCGAATAATGAAGATCGGCGTTCCTCGTGAGATTAAGAATCACGAATATCGCGTAGCAATCACCCCAGCTGGCGTTCACGAATTAGTTCGTAATGGCCACGAAGTGTTCATTGAACATGATGCTGGCGTTGGTTCATCAATTTCCAACGAAGAATATATTTCAGCTGGTGCCAAAGTCTTAAAGACTGCTGATGAAGTCTGGCAGACCGGCGAAATGATTATGAAAGTTAAAGAGCCAATCAAAGATGAATGGCATCGCATGCGCGATGGCCAAGTGCTTTTCACTTACCTTCACTTAGCAGCTGACAAAGGTTGTACTGACGCACTGATCGAACGTGGCGTAACTGGTATTGCATACGAAACAGTTGAACTAACCGATCGATCACTTCCACTGCTTGCACCAATGAGTGAAGTTGCTGGTCGACTTGCCCCACAAGTGGGCGCCTATTCTTTGATGCGCGCAAACGGTGGCCGTGGTGTGTTACTAGGCGGCGTACCTGGTGTGAAGCCAGCAAAGGTTGTTGTTCTTGGCGGCGGTGTATCTGGTTTGCACGCAGCTGTGATTGCCATGGGTATGGGCGCTGATGTGACCATCCTTGATCTAAACGTTCCTCGTCTTCGTCAGATCGACACTTGGTATGGCGGTCGAATCAAGACTTTGGTTTCAAATTCATTCTCAATTGAAAATGAATGTAAAGAAGCTGACCTTGTTATTGGTGCCGTCCTTATCCCAGGTGCCAAGGCGCCAAAACTAGTTACCAACAAACTTGTTTCTCAGATGAAACCAGGATCAGTGCTAGTTGATATCGCAATTGACCAAGGTGGCTGTTTTGAAGATTCACATGCCACAACCCACGCTGATCCAACTTTCAAAGTTCACAACTCAGTGTTCTATTGCGTAGCTAACATGCCAGGATCTGTGCCAAACACTTCAACTTACGCACTAACTAACGTGACCCTGCCTTATGCAGTTGCGCTAGCTAACAAGGGTTGGAAGCAAGCACTTAAAGATGACAAGGCATTAGCACTTGGTCTAAATACTCATGCGGGCAAAGTTGTTTACCCAGCTGTGGCTGAAGCATTCAACATGCCGCTAGAGAAACTTGAAACTGTATTGGCCTAAAGCGCTGATAAATTCGCAAGATGGCAACTAGCGCGATCGGGCGAGTGATTTCGGGATACCTAGATCACTTAACGGTTGAACGTGGGTTAGCCGACAATTCAATTTCCTCATACCGCCGAGATTTAAGGCGGTATGAGGAATTTTGTCTTTCTAAAGGTTTAACTGATCCAAAACAAATAACCTCTGGCCACATTTCCGATTTTCTAGTTGAACTTCGTCTTGGAAATAGTGATCACCCAGAACTTTCAAGCACTAGTGCTGCCAGAACATTAATTGCAGTTCGAGGCTTTCATGCATTCTTAGCCCGTGAAGGTTTAACCCAAACTGATCCTGCACGCGCGGTGAAACCACCAAGTGCGGCTAAGCAATTGCCTAAAGCGCTTTCGTTTTCAGACATCGAAGCTTTGCTAAAC
>JBEGOT010000114.1:0-21994 GCA_041181865.1 Actinomycetota bacterium
TAATTGCCACAACACCCAAAGTGGTGCCAAGCAAGCTGGTATCAATTGTTCCAAAGCTGTCGAATAGATCGGCCAAAATACCGCCAATACCTGTGACATGTGATTCAAAGCCAGTAAGTTCAGCTGCTTTTTCGCGAACTGTTTCGATGATTACTGGAAGTGCTGGTTCATTATTTTCAAGCGGCTCAGCAATGATCTTGTCAGAAAGATTAAACGAAATAATTGCCGCTTTGTTATCTGGTGATGGGATTGGGAATAGTGAACCGTTAATGACTAAATAATCACCGACTGTTTTGCCACCGCTATTTGGAACTTCAAAACCGGGAATGCTTTGCGCAAATCCATTGAGCATTCCAAGAGTTGATTCATTCATGTCACCCGTGAAAATAAGTAGGGCAGGTAGCACTGAATCAACTTGATCTTCGAACTTGATTGAAAGTTCGCCAGCTTTTGTCGATTCAGCTGAACTTGGCAAGAAGCCAGCACTGTCGTTTTCCTGAACACTTGAAAGCTTTCCAAATAGTGGTCCAGTTGCTCCGCCAACACCAAGCCAAGCCACAATCAAAATAATGGCTAGCCAAAGTGGCTTACGAGCTGATTTTTCTTTAGTGCGACGGCGGCCGTGTGTAGCCATGTGATTACCCCAGAGGTTTCTGTTGATTTGAAAAGTATTTGATAGGTCCAGCCTAATTTACTGGAATTCACTTCGCTTAGATGCGGTGCGCTAGCCCAATTTTGCGGATGGCGAAAGTGGCATTTCGCAGGTTTTTAGCCTTGTTTTAACTGGCATAGGCTTTCAACTGTGCCGGTTGTAATCGATAGCTCAACACTGACCAAAAGTGGGAGCGGCACGGCGCTTTCTGAGTATCAAGCAATGTGGGAAACCCAAAAGCAAATTCATGCAGGCGTGGTTTCTGGCACTACCCCAGACACAATTTTGCTAGTCGAACATGAGCCGGTTTACACAGCGGGCAGACGTACTGAAATTTTTGAACGTCCGCAAGATGGCACACCTGTTGTTGATGTTGATCGCGGTGGGAAAATTACTTGGCATGGCCCGGGTCAATTAGTTGGTTACCCAATTGTCAGATTGCCAGCAGCACTTGATGTGATTGCCCACGTTAGAAGACTTGAAGAAGTCATTATTAATACCTGCAGTGAACTTGGTTTAACTACCCAGCGCATTAAAGAACGCAGCGGTGTTTGGGTTGTTGACAACAAAGTTGATCGCAAGGTTTCCGCAATTGGTGTTCGCGTTGCCCAAGGTGTGGCCATGCATGGCTTTTCGCTTAATTGCAATAACGATCTTGCTTGGTTTGATCGAATTGTCCCGTGCGGTATTTCAGATGCCTCAGTGACCACACTTTCCAAAGAGCTTGGGCGCGATGTAACAATTGCAGAAGTTTTACCAATTGTCACAAGGCAGCTTCACCAAATATTTGATCCACTAGTTCCAAGCGTAGAATTAACCCATGTCTGATCCGTATTTAACTGATGCCAATCAAGAGAAATCTGATGGCCCTCGTTTACTGCGGATTGAAGCACGAAATGCGCAAACTCCAATTGAACGCAAACCATCCTGGATTAAAACAACTTTAAAAACTGGTCCTGAATACACCGAGATTATGGGTCTGGTTAAATCTGGTGGACTTCACACTGTTTGCCAGGAAGCTGGTTGTCCAAATATTTATGAATGCTGGGAAGATCGCGAAGCCACGTTTTTAATTGGCGGCGATCAGTGCACCCGTCGCTGTGACTTCTGTCAGATTGATACCGGTAAACCACAACCACTTGATCGCGATGAACCACGCCGCGTTGCGCAATCTGTGGCAACTATGCAACTTAAATACGCAACTGTTACTGGCGTTGCTCGCGATGACTTAGCAGATGGCGGCGCTTGGCTTTATGCCGAAACTATTCGCGCTATTCACAAGGAAGTTCCTGGTTGCGGCGTTGAAATGCTAGCCCCTGATTTCAACGGCAACCCAGAATTATTAAAAGAGGTTTTTGATTCAAAACCTGAAGTATTTGCGCACAACATTGAAACTGTGCCAAGAATTTTTAAGCGCATCCGCCCAGCTTTTACCTACGAGCGCTCACTAGGTGTGATTACTGCAGCTCGTGACTATGGACTGGTAACAAAATCAAATTTGATTTTGGGTATGGGTGAAGAGATTGAAGAAGTTAAGCAGGCATTGGTTGACCTAAATGCTGCTGGTTGTGATTTGGTGACCATTACCCAATACCTAAGACCATCACTTCGCCACCACCCAGTTGAGCGTTGGGTTAAACCCGAAGAATTTGTAATGCTTGCCGACTATGCCAAAGAAATTGGCTTTGCTGGTGTAATGAGTGGCCCGCTAGTTCGCTCTTCCTACCGGGCTGGCCGCCTTTACCAGCAGGCCATTGAGGCCAGAAACACTTCGACCGTCTAAAGTTAAAGTCATGTCGACAAACACGGCCCCTAAAAAGCAGCGCTGGTACCACCAAGTTCTAGAAACCTACCGATTCGCCAAAGCTGAAATCCCAGCTTTATCTATCAAGCTACTTGGTATTTTCTTATCTGTTTTCATCGCAGTTTTTGCAATCGGTGTTGTACTTGATCAAAAAATTCTGATGGGAATAACTGCATTCGCAGTTGCCCTTTTAGTAACGCTAATTATTTTCGGAAAGATGGCCGAAAAGGCAGCTTACTCATCAATCGAAGGTCAACTTGGCGCTGCCGGTTCAGTATTAAGTGCGATGCGCGGTGCTTGGTTTATTAGCCAAGGTGTTGGTTTTGATAAAAATCAAAACATCGCACACCGCGTCGTTGGTCGCCCAGGAATTATCCTTGTTGGCGAAGGTGGCCGTCCAGGATCTTTGCTTGCCGAACAGCGCAAAGCACACATGCGTTATGTGCCAAATGTGCCAATCCACGAATTAATCGTGGGTGAAGGCGCGCTAACACTTGGTGAGCTTCAAAAGACCATCAAAAAACTTCCAAAGGCACTTCGCCCAGCTGAAGTTACAGATGTGCGCCGTCGCCTTGATGCCCTACCAAAGACTGCATTCCCGATTCCTAAAGGTCCACTACCTCAAGGTCGAAAGATTCCACGTCGCTAATGAACGGAAGCTCAGACATCATGCAACAGCTCAATGACTTCGTATCTTCGCTAACTCCAACCCAGTGGATTATTGCCATTGTCGTTGCCGTCATGCTGGCCAAAAAGTTAATCAAACTAGCCATCGTCATCGGGTTGATTGTGTTTGTGGCATTTCCTTATGTGAAGTCTTCAGGCCTAATTGACCTTAAAAACTTCGATTCCAACAGCATCATCCGCCAAGTCCTAAATCAGCTAGGTCTTTAATTTCTCACCCAGTGACCTCTGGGAAATCCTGTAACAAACCCGAAACACTTGGGACACGGCGTTGAAACCATCGTTTGCTACCTTCGTTAACAGTTAGTCGGAACGACTTTCGCAAACCTTTTGGCAAATGGAGGATGGATGTCCAAATTAGGTCTTAAAAACGCCCAAGATGTCCTTAAATACATTAAAGATAACGACGTCAAGTTCGTTGATGTTCGCTTCTGCGATCTACCTGGTATTCAGCAGCATTTCAATATGCCAGTTGAATCAGTAGACGAATCACTTTTCACAACTGGTCAGATGTTCGATGGTTCATCTATCCGTGGATTCCAATCAATCCACGAATCTGACATGAAGTTGATTCCAGATCCAACAACTGCGTTCATTGATCCATTCCGTGATGCCAAGACTCTTTGCATGAACTTCTCAGTAGTTGATCCATTCACCGATGAGCCTTACAGTCGCGATCCACGTAACGTGGCCGCTAAAGCTGAAAAGTACTTAGCTTCAACTGGTCTTGCAGATACTGCATTCTTTGCTCCGGAAGCTGAGTTTTTCGTATTCGATTCAGTGCGCTTCAACACTGGAATGAACGAAGGTTTCTATCACATCGATTCAATCGAAGGTGTTTGGAATTCTGGAAAAGAATTCAATGCTGATGGTTCAGATAACCGCGGTTACAAAACTCGCACTAAAGGTGGTTACTTCCCGGTTTCCCCAACTGATCAATTAGCTGATCTTCGAGATTCAATGGTTACCAAACTAGGTGAAGTTGGTTTACTTGTTGAACGTTCACACCATGAAGTTGGCACCGCAGGTCAGATGGAAATTAACTACCGCTTCAACACACTTCTAAAAGCAGCTGATGAAGTAATGCTGTTTAAGTATGTAATCAAAAACCAAGCTTGGGCCCACGGTAAGAGCGTTACTTTTATGCCAAAGCCGCTATTTGGTGATAACGGTTCAGGTATGCACGTGCACCAGTCACTATGGGCTGGCGGCAAGCCACTATTCTTCGATGAACGTGGTTACGGCGGCTTATCTGACATGGCTCGTTGGTACATCGGTGGCTTACTAAAGCACGCACCATCACTTCTTGCTTTTACTAACCCAACTGTTAACTCTTACCACCGCTTAGTACCAGGCTACGAAGCACCAGTTAATTTGGTTTACTCACAGCGCAACCGCTCTGCATGTATTCGTATTCCAATTACTGGAAGCAATCCAAAAGCAAAGCGAATTGAATTCCGCTGTCCAGATCCATCAAGTAATCCATACCTAGCGTTCGCTGCTCTTCTTATGGCTGGCCTAGATGGTATTAAGAACAAGATAGAACCACACGAACCAGTGGATAAAGATCTATACGAACTTCCACCAGATGAAGCAGCTGACATCCCACAGGTGCCAGGTTCACTTGGTGAAGTTCTAGATGCACTTGAAGCTGACCATGATTACCTCATGGAAGGCGGAGTATTTACTCGCGACTTAATCGAAACCTGGATCGCCTACAAGCGCTCTGCTGAAATCGATTACGTACGTCTACGTCCACACCCAGCCGAATTTGAGTTGTACTACGACTTATAAATCGAGTTAACCAAAAGCCCCTAAGCCGATGCTCGGGGGCTTTTGGTGTTACAGAATGTCTTTTACCTGTGCCATAGAATTTAGATCATGATCACAATGTATGGAGCTGAATGGTGTGGCGATTGCCGCAGATCTTCAGCATTATTAAAAGAACTTGGCGTTAACTACAACTACATCAACGTTGAAGAAGACCCATCAGCTGCTGACAAAGTTGTTGAAATCAACGGCGGAGCCCAGAGCATTCCAGTAATCGTTTTTGAAGATGGTACTCACTTAACTGAACCAAGTGACCCAGCTCTTAAGGCCAAACTAACTGAACTTGGTGTTATATAAATTTTTAAATAGAAATCTTTAGAAAATTAAGTCGTAACGTCTAAAGACTTCATCTTGAACCCAGCCCCGGCCTTCATAAAGGGCCTGGGCTGGTGTGTTTGTGTGAGCAGTTCGTAACCAGATGCGAGTCGCACCTGCTGCCTTTGCTTCACTTTCAGCCATCACCATAAGTTCATCTGCGATGTGTTTTCCGCGATGATTTGGATCAACGAATAAATCGTTTAGTAACCAAATTTGGCTAAGTGAAACGGTAGAAAAAGTTGGGTAACACTGAGTGAAGCCAACCAGAGTTCCGTTTTCTTCGGCAACAAAAACTATTGATTCACCGTTTGATAAGCGATCAGTTAAGTACTGCTTAGTTTTTGCATTGGGTTCTTGTTTATAGAAAGCCCGGTACTGCTCGACTAAATCAGTTAATTGGTCAACGTCAGTTACCGTCGCACGGCGAATTTTTGTCATGGCTAGTTGCTACTTATGTTCTTTGAAAAGCCTGGTGCCAAGCACAAGCAGCACAATGCCAAGAGCCATACTGCCAAGTGCGCCGCCAACACCGTGAACATAACGGGTTAATAGTTCAACACCGCCAATCAAAATGCCACCGATGCCACCAGCCAAGAACGGCCACTTGCGACCAACCAAATAAAGCGCAAGTAATCCGATGCCGCCAATAACTTCAAGTGTTGGAATGGTCCAGATTGGAAGCTGTTCGCGGAATGTTTGTATTGCAAAAAGCAAAGTAAGGATCGCGCCCACGCCAGCTGCGTTGTATTCTTCAAACTTTTCTTTTTCACACGCATAAATCCAAAGCGCGCCAAGAGCGAGCAAAACAATTGAGCCGTAACTTGGGAAACTGTCGTCACCATAGAACTGAATCCAAATGAGTGCGCCAACTGCAAAGCCTGCAATGTCAGCAGTCAGAATCTGAGCCATCACGCCAAGTGCGGATTTGGCTTTTTGGTAACCAAACCACGCAACAAGTCCAGCGCCAACGGCACAAAGCAAAGCGATTGTCATGTAAACCCAAGGTTTTGGATTAACCCAATACGTCTGGTTTTCAGTTTGTTTTGGAATCCAGAATTCATTTGTGATTAACCCAATTGTGAAAGCAGTTAATGCACCACTACCGACAAACAATGTAGAACTTAAGCGACGAAGGGTATCTTCTTTCACCTGACGACTAAGCATTGTCGCTGCCAGGAATAACAAAATCGCTCCCGCACCGATTACTGCAGGCCTACCCCAGGTGCCAAGTTGATCCCAAGCCTGATTAAGAAGTAAACCAGCTGAAACAACAATTACAGCGCCGCCGATATAGGTAAGTGCCTCAGAAAACAGTGACTTACGTGATCGGCCTTCAGTTGTCACTGATGCGCGCAGCGCATTTTGGGCCGCTAAGGCTTGATGCGCAGTCAATGTGCCATCATCAACAAGTTTTTGTAAGGCAGGCTTTAATTTGTCGTATTCAGTCATATCAACAACTTTAGTGAGTCAATACCAAAAGTTGATCAATAAATGTACCAAGTAGTCTTTACATATGCGCCAATACTTAGATTTATTAAAAATACCTGGCGTATTAAGACTCATCTTTAGTGTTGCACCAGGTCGCTTTGCATATTCGATGCTTAATTTGGCCACTTTCTTTTATGTGAAAGAGGCAACTGGATCTATTGCAATTGCTGGTTTTGCAACCGGTCTGGAAGGTGCTGCTTCAGCTTTAACTGCAGGGCTTCGTGCTGGATTAATTGATCGTTACGGTCAAACGAAACCGTTTGCCGTCTATGTTCCACTTTGGGCACTATCCCTTTTTGCCATGACCCTTAACGATGAAAAGTCATGGGTCCTTGTGATGGCAATTTTTGTAGGATTTTTCTCCCCGCCAATTAACTTGGCTTCTCGCCCACTTTGGCGCGACGCCGTGGGGGCAGGCAACTTGCGAACTGCCTTTGCAATTGATACCACCATGATGAATTCAGTGACTGTAATCGGCCCGATCGTGGCCACTTTTGTTGCATTGCAATTTAGCGGCTCAGCTGCCCTTTGGCTCACTTGCATCATGATGACTATTGGTGGAACAGCCATGATGACAATGCCACTTTCACGAAATTGGAAACCAGAAGTTGCTGAGCCAAGCGTTAAAGGTCTATTTAAAAGTCGGGCCTATCAAGTGATCATCCTTGAGGGAATGATTTTTGGTTTTGGTTGGGGCATGTTGGAAATCACCATTCCTGGTTACTCAACTTTGATCAGTAAACCAGAACTTTCAGCTCCACTTCTTTCAACTCTTGCCATCGCAAGTATTTTTGGCGGTCTAGTAATTGGTGGTCGCAAATCTACGATCACACCTTTAAATGGATTTAAAGTCTCCAGTCTTTGCGTTGCGCTTTGCGCTTCACCTTTAGTTTTTACTTCACCTGGCCTTGCAATGGGCGCAGTCTTGTTGGCTCTTGGGTTAGCGATTGGGTTTGCTCAGGTTTACCACTGGGAAACTTTAGAAGCCATCAGGCCAGCAGGAAGTGCGACTTCTGCAAGTGCTTGGCTTTGGACGATCGAAGGATCCATGCTGGCACTGGGCGCAGCACTTGGTGGATATTTAGTAGAGCAAGTTGATCCAAAGTACGCCCTTGGCTTAGTTTCACTTGCTCTGGTGACGGCCACAACTTTTATCTGGACATTTGGCGCCCGGCACTTAACTGGCGCAAATCGCCCGCTTTCTGAAGTTCAAAAGGTTGAAGCACTAGCTGACCTTGAAACACCCTTAGAGTGATTTGAGTCCCGAAGGGGCGACTTTGGACAAATCGTTAGCGATTAAATGCATAAAGTTCTAATTTTTAGAGTAATAATTGTTCCTGTACCTAAAAAATAGAAAAAGGAAAAGATGGCTAAGCCTTCCACAAAAACCAAACCTAAGACCGGGCTTGATTGGTTACGTGATCGGATGGATTCACTTGGTTATGGCTCACTTGAAGCTGTAGCACAAGAAATCGGAATTAACCGCGGAAACCTATACCGCTACTTCTCATTAGAAACTCGACCAAGCGTTGCGTTACTACCTGATATGTGTCGAGCACTAAAAGCCTCCCCAGCTGAAATTCTAAAAGCGTTGGAAATTTTACGGGCGGATGATCGCTTGTGATCCGTAAGTGCTGCATGGGTCAACTAAGGTAACCATTTCCTGACCATTTGCATCACGAACAAAAACCCGATCGGGCGCTTCGTCATTTGAATAAAGTGACGTAAGCGCCCATTCAATTGCTTCATGTAGTTGGTCGCGGCACTTAGAAATTGCGCCAGCTAATTCATGGCTTGGATGAATTGAAAGCCGAACTCTTGGACCAGCCAGCTTTTCAACCACTGGCTCATTCACACCATCACTTAGAACTAACTCGATCATTAACTTAAATACATCCTCTAATAACACGCAGTTAGTTCTGTTGCTTAAATGCATCTTACTAACCACTTAAGCCAAGCCGTTGTTTATAACTCGGTTGCCTTATTGGTGTCACTTAACTGCAACGCACTGACAAAAATTGGTGTAATTAAAGACTTTTAATGACATTGGTGTAGTTCGTTACAGTATTGGTGTGACTAAGAATCTGCGCCTAACTGCTCTTAAGTCATTTGCGGGCACCTCAGAGCCGCATGAACACCATCAAATACGAGCTCAAATTCGTGGCGCTGGTTACTTCAATCGCATCGGTCCTGGCATTGTCACTGGCGCAGCCGATGATGACCCTTCAGGTATTGGAACTTACTCTCAGATTGGCGCGGTTCAGGGCGACCGCTCACTTTGGGTTGCACCATTTTTACTGCCATTCGCTTTTGCCTTCCAAGAAGCCTGCGCTCGAATTGCACTTGTAACTGGTGAGGGATTAGCTCGAGTCATTAAGCGACGCTTTCCTGCCCCAGTTCTCTATTTAATGGTGATGCTTGTTGCTGTTGCCAACACAGTTAACATCGCTGCTGATCTAAGTTCGATGGCTGCTGTGGTTCGCATGTTTGCCCCTGTCGATCAACTTGTGCTGGTTGTCTTAATTGCATTGATTGTGTCGGTTGCCGAAATTGTAATTCCATATCACCGTTACGCACGTGTACTTCGCTGGCTTTGCTTGTCACTGCTTAGTTACGTAGTTGTGTTATTTGTGGCCAAAGTCGATTGGGACCAAGTTGCAACCGGCCTTACCCACATTTCGGTTAACTGGTCCCGAACAGATATTGCCGCTCTAATTGCTTTAGCTGGAACTACGATTTCGCCTTACTTATTTTTCTGGCAAGCAGCCGAAGAAATGGAAGAAGGTCTGCATGCCCCAGATATTTCAGATACCCACGTGCATGCAATGCGCGGTGACGTTTTTGCTGGGATGCTCTCTGGCGTATTTGTGATGTTCGCGATCATGACCACCACTGCAGCCACACTTTATGGCACAGGAATTACCAACATCACTTCTCCTGAACAAGCAGCTCAGGCCCTTAGGCCAATTGCCGGCGATCTTGCAGGAGTTATTTTTGCGCTTGGAATTTTAGGAACTGGGCTATTGGCTGTTCCAGTTTTAGCCGGCTCAACTGCATATGCCGTTAGTGAAGCATTTGGTTGGCGCGAAAGCTTGGAGCGAAAACCAAGCCAAGCAAAACAGTTCTATTCGGTAATTGCGATCTCGATGGCGATTGCCCTGGCACTTAATCTGCTTGGTATTAACCCAATGCAATCACTTGTACTGGCAGCTTTGATAAATGGAATTAGCGCACCGATTTTGATGATCGTAATTTGGAGAATCGCCAGTGATCAACAATTACTTGGCAGATGGCGTTCACCTTGGTGGTCGACACTGTTAGTTGGTGCTGGCACACTGCTTATGATCAGCTTGCCAATCGCCTGGTTAGTTGCGGGTTAGTTTCCAAGCAGTTGGTAATACTGCGCCAGCCGCAACTGCCTTGATCGCATCGCCAATTAAAAATGGAACGACACCATTGGTAATTGCCCAAACTAAACCTTTGCCGGTGAACTGAGCTAGCCATAACGCGCCAAGGGTGTAAATAACGGCAGTACCGATGGCGTAAGCAAGAACGGTTGAGCGAACTTTTACAGTTGCGCCACGTTCAGCAATTTTGCCAACTAAATAAGAGGCGACCACGAAACCTAGTAGGTAGCCACCTGTTGCACCCATAACTTTGGTGGCCCCACTGGCGCCGCCTGCAAGAATTGGCAGTCCAGCAAGAGCGAGCACAATGTATGAAACCTGAGCGATTACTGCGCGTTCTGCGCCAAGTGCTGCAGCTCCGGCAAGCACTGCGAAAGTTTGCAGAGTCAATGGAACTGGAGTGAAAGGAAGTGGCAGGGCAATCTGGGCTGACACGGCGGTTAAGCCAACTAAGCCAGCAACTAATACTGCGCTTCTGGTTAGTGAGTTTTTAACCCAACGATCGGCAATTACGGCACCGGTTACTACTGCGCTCATCTAGGCACTCCTTGATTTAGGCGTTCCCTAAAGCCTACCCACACCACTTTTCCAAGTCCTGGGGAACTGCATTTTTAGCCAGATTTAAAGGGCTATACGCTTATTGCTCTAAAGGGGTCAAAATGCTGCATATCGATAGCGACCAGATGGATCGCGTTCTAACTTTTCCAAAAATTATTGATGCGCTAGAAGCAGCTTTCATCGGAAATTGGAACACCCCGATGCGTGCCCACCACACAGTAAATGGAATTGGCGAAGACAAAACTTTACTACTTATGCCGTGCTGGACAGATTCAAGCAGTACTCCTTACATCGGAGTGAAAATTGCAACCGTCACGCCTGAAAACGCAACTCGATCATTACCAAGTATTTTTGGTCTCTACTACTTAATGAATGGTCAGACTGGGCAACCGCTTGCAACTATGGATGGCACTCGTCTAACGGTTTGGCGAACTGCTGCAGCTTCAGCACTTGCTAGCAAATATTTATCTCGGCCAGATAGCAAAGTTTTGACCATGATCGGTGCTGGGGCGCTTAGTCCATTCATGATCAAAGCCCACATGGCAGTTCGCCCAATCGAAGAAGTGCTGCTTTGGAATCACAACATTCATAACGCGCACACACTTGCCGAAAAACTTCAAGCTGAAGGTTTACCGGTAACTGCTCATCCAGATTTAGTTTCAGCAATTAGTCGAAGTGACATTGTTTCGGCCGCGACATTGACAAAGACTCCACTTATTCATGGCAAGTGGCTAAAACCAGGAACTCATGTCGATAGCGTTGGCGCATTCACTCCAGAGATGCGTGAAACTGACGATGATGTTGTTAAAACAGCAACCATCTTTTGTGACACTTTTGCTGGCGGCCTTAAAGAAGCAGGCGACCTTGTTATTCCAATTAATGCTGGAGTGATTACTAAAGAAGATGTCGTAGCTGACCTTTATGCACTAGCTCGTGAAGAACATAAAGGCAGAACATCTGCTCAAGAAATTACTTATTTTAAATCTGTTGGCACTGCCCTTGAGGATTTAGCTGGTGCAGTCGCTATTTGGGATAGCGTTCGATAATTGGCACTTAATCAAGATCAAACGCCATATGCCGATGCGATTAGCGCATACGGAAAACGAGGCTTTGCCAAATTTGCCACTCCAGGTTTTCAAATGGCAAGTGATATTTCCACTTCACCTGCTCAGCCAGAGTTAATTGACTACTTTGGTTTTGATTTATTAAGTCGCGATGTTCAACCTCTAGTGGATGGCATTGATAACGGAATTTCCCCCACTCCACTTGAGCAATCTCTTGAATTAGCAGCTGATGCCTGGGGTGCCAAGCGAACTTGGTTTTTGGCCAATGGGGCTTCGATGGGTAATTTAACTGCTTGTCTTGCAATTAGAAACTTTGGCACAAATATTGTCGTGCAGCGCTCGATGCACTCTTCTGTAATTGATGGGCTTGCGATCACAGGGCTTGTAGCCAATTTTGTTTCGCCATCTGTTGATCAAGAACTTGGAATCGCAAATGGAGTTAGTGCGAAGGATTTGGAATTTGCGTTAAGCCAAACTGAAAATCCAATAGCTGCTTATGTAATCACGCCAAGTTACTTTGGTGCGGTTAGTGATGTTGCAGCACTTGCCAACGTCGCTCACAGTTTTAAGGTTCCACTTATTGTTGATGAGGCATGGGGTTCACACTTTGGCTTCCACCCAGGACTACCAACAAATGCCATCAGACTTGGCGCTGATTTAGTAATTAGCAGCACTCACAAACTAGGTGGGTCACTTTCCCAAACAGCGATGCTTCATCTGGGCAATGGAAAATTTGCAGATCAACTTGAACCACTTGTTGACCGTGCATTTCGTTCGATGCAATCAACAAGTGTTAACTCACTATTTTTAGCCTCGCTAGACATTGCCCGCAGGCAACTTGCCGTACATGGGAAAGAAACCATTTCTGCATCAATCGCTGGAGCAGATCAAATTAGGGCCGCAATTGAGGTAGGTGGCAGATTTAGAATTGCTTCCCCTCAAATTGCCACTCACCCAGATGTTTTTACAGTTGATCCACTTCGAATTGTGATCAACACTGCAGCGGGAAACATTTCAGGATTTGAGGCCAAATCGATTTTGTTTAATGAGCACGCAATTCATTTTGAAATGGCAACTGGCGCAACCCTGGTTGGGTTAGTCGGTGCGGGCGCAGTTCCAGAAGTTGAACGACTTTTAGTTGCGCTAAATTCACTACCTGAACGCGATTTAGCAAGGCTGGCCAATTTAAATCTGCCGGCTTCTGGTGAGCGCGTGATGAGTGTTCGCGACGCTTACTTCAATGCAACTGAAGTTGTTGATGCTAAAGCTGCCATCGGTCGCGTATCAGCAGATAGTGTGGCTGCTTATCCGCCTGGCATTCCAAATCTGTTACCGGGTGAACGCATCACAAGTGAAGCCGTTGATTTCTTGCAAGCCACAATTAAAGTTCCGTTTGGACATGTTCGCGGCGGGGCTAGTAAAAATATGACTACTTTTCGCGTAGTTAAGTAATTAGTTAATTAGATTCTGATCTTCAGTTTCGCCGTAGAACTCGCGCATAACTACTTGCCGGGCTCGTCTGGTTGTCCTGCGGTATTCATCTAAAAGTTGCTGCCCACCACGAAGCCCATAACCAAGTTGGTAGGCAATTCTGGCTAGGTCGGTTAAATCAGTTGGCAGGCTGTCACTTGCCTTGCCTTTAACCAGCATCATCGCATTTCGTACCCGAGTGGCTAGTAACCAAGCATCGATCACAGCACTTGCATCACTTACCGAAAGCAGATTTAAATCTCTGGCTGCATAAAGTGATTTGATTGTTTGTGGTGTTCGCAAAGTTGGATTCTTGTGACCATGTTTTAATTGCAAAACTTGAGCCAGCCATTCAACATCACTTAATCCACCAGGACCAAGTTTGGTGTGAAGTGATGGATCAACTCCTCGTGGTAAACGCTCTGATTCCATTCGAGCTTTGAGTCGCCGGATTTCGCGCAGTTCATTTTCGGGTAATCCAACTTCTCGATAGCGAATCGGATCAATTAAATCTTTAAATTGCTTAGCTAAATCCTGGTCCCCTGCGGAAATATCTGCGCGGAGTAATGCTTGGGTTTCCCAACCAGATGACCAGCGCTGGTAATAAGAATCAAATGAATCAAAACTTCGAACAAGCGGACCATTCTTACCTTCTGGCCTTAAGTCAGCATCAATGACGAGTTCTGGATCAGGACTTGGCGCCATAAGTAATGTGCGAAGGCTATTAGCCATACTGTGTGCCGAACCTTGAGAGTGTTCTGAAGTTTCACTAAAGCAGAACATCACATCAGCATCACTGCCATAACCAAGTTCAGCGCCGCCGTAACGGCCCATCGCAACTACTAAAAATGGTGGAACATTTTGCGTAGATCGCTTGATAACTTCAAAAGTTCCAGCAATGGTTGCATCAGTGATGTCGGTTAAAGCATCGCCAACTTGTTCAACATCAATTTCACCAAGAATGTCAGCGCAACTAACTCGGAAAAGTTCACGTCGCCTTACAGCGCGAATCGCCCCAACAGCTTCATTTTGATCTTCATACCGTGATGCGATGGCCAGAACTTCAGTGTGAAGTTCATCTCTGGTGCGTGGTTTAAGTGAATCAGTTGATGCCAAAAGGTTTACAGCTTCTGGAGCTCGGAGTAGTAAATCTGTGGCGTAGCGACTAGTGGCAAGGATTTTGGCAAGCCGTTCTGCAGTTGCCGATTCATCTCTAAGTAATCTCAGATACCACGGAGTGGTACCAAGTGCTTCGCTAACTTGGCGGAAGCCAAATAACCCTGAATCTGGATCTGGCGCTTGAGCAAACCATTCCAGCATCACTGGAAGAAGCGTGCGCTGAATTACTGCACGTCTTGAAACTCCAGACGTTAGTGCCTCAAGGTGGCGAAGTGCGCCAGCTGGGTCTTTGTAACCTAAAGCACCTAACCGAGCGCTAGCTGCTTCAGGGGTAAGTCTGGCTGCCGAGCTATCAAGTTTTACAACTGCATTTAACAGTGGTCGATAGAAAAGTTTTTCATGCAGGCGCTTAACTTCGCGAGCATATTTCTTCCAGTCTTTTGTTAACTCATCAATTGGATCTAGGCCATAACCCATTGACCTGCCAATGCGCCGCTGCTCTAATTCATCTGTTGGCATGATGTGCGTGCGGCGCATGCGAAAAAGCTGAATGCGGTGTTCAAGTGTGCGAAGGAATCTATACGCCTGACCTAAAGTTGCTGCATCTTCGCGGGCAACATAACCCCACGATGCAAGTTGTTCAAGAGCAAGCAAAGTATTTGGATTGCGAACTAAGTCATCTGATCTGCCATGAACCATCTGTAAAAGTTGAACCGCAAATTCAACATCCCGAAGTCCCCCGCGACCAAGTTTTAATTCTCGATCAGCATCTTTTGATGGGATGTGCTCTGTAACTCGTTCACGCATTGCTTGAGTGTCTTCGACGAAACCTGGGCGGTTAGCTGCTTGCCAAATAAGTGGCGAGGTTGCCTCAATAAATGCGTCACCAAGTTTTTGGCTGCCAGCCATTGCTCTTGCTTTCAGCAGCGCTTGGTACTCCCAAGACTTAGCCCAGCGATCGTAGTAATCCAAATAACTAGGCAGAGTGCGAACAAGTGCGCCAGCTTTTCCTTCCGGGCGCAAGTTGGGATCAACTTCCCAAATAACACCTTCTGGTGTTGATTCCGAGCAAACTTGCATAATTTTCTTTGCAATCTGCGTGCCAATTTCGATCGCTTCAAATTCATCAACACCAGCAGTTGGCGCGACGATAAACATGACATCAACGTCGCTGACAAAGTTAAGTTCTCTAGCCCCGCACTTACCCATCGCAATGACAGCAAGTTCAACTTTTTCACTGCCAGTAGTGTGTTGGTTAGCCAAAGTTAAGGCAGATTCCAAGACCGCATCAGCTAAGTCGCTTAACGCAGCAGCAATTCCAGGGAGGATGCTGGTGCTTTCAGACTTTGCTGCCACGTCAATTGCAGCAATCGCACTAACTTCCCTGCGGTAAGCAATGCGCAGATTTATTAATGCTTGACCCCAGTCTTTGGTGCCAGCAACACTTGAGAGCAGATTTGAAATTAATTCTTCTCTTGTTGGCACACCTTCACTTGTTGCCACATACCCAACATGACTTGGGTGTTTAACTAGATGTTCTCCAAGTGCAAGAGATGAACCAAGTAAGCCACAGATTTTGACCCATTGATCAGTTTCAAAACTGCCAAAATCAACTGCGCCAGTTTCAATTAACTTTCCAAGAGTTAGCAGCGCTAAATCTGGATCAGCTGCATCTTTTAAATACTCAAGGGAATTTTCTAAAAGTGGGTTTTGCTCAATGGCAAGGGCGCAACCTTGGGTGTCAGCAAAGCCAAGCCTGGCTAGGCGTCCAGTGATTGAACTTTCACGTGACATTACCTATCAGACCTGATTTTCAATCACAGTTTTAGCAAACCTTGTGAAAACGGGCTTCCAAGTTTCAATTAGCAAATTTTGGTTTTCAGTAACTTCAGCCAAAGCCTGCGCTGAACTTTTACTGAGCTTGCTTAAAACATCATTATTTGGTTTAGCCCATTTGGCAACAGTTGCTTGACTAGCTTCTGGATGAAATTGCATTCCATAAACATTTTGACCGATTCGAAATGCATGGACTGGACAAGCATCAGTTGAGCCCAGAATAACTGCATCGTCGGGAAGATCGACGATGTAATCCTGGTGCCAGGCAACTGCTGGAATTTCCTGGTTGGCAAATGGTGCAAATAATTTGTCATCTGCAGCATCACTATTGAATTTAATTTTTTCAACGCCAGCTTCTGGGCTTGGTGTGCGGACAGATTTTCCATCCAATGCCGTTGCCAACATTTGGGCGCCAAGACAAATTCCAACAAACGGGAAATCTGTAGCGATCGCATCTTTCATCAATGAACGCTGTGGAGTTAGCCAGGAAAAGTCTTCATCATCGTGCGCACCCATCGTGCCGCCAAGAACTAATAGCCCTTGGTAACCAGCCGGGATTGAACTTGGCATGTGTTGGCCCAGGTGTGGCTTAACAATGTCCACTTCAAGCCCAGCCTCTTGCAGCCACTCTTCTACTAAATCAAGAGGTGCAATCGGGTCATTTTCGATGACGAGAACGCGTGCAGTCATTTAGAGAACCGGCAAGTAACGATCTAACTCATATGGCGTTACTTGCGCGCGATATTCTTCCCATTCGGCGCGCTTATTGCGCAGGAAGAAATCAAATACATGTTCGCCAAGTGTTTCTGCCACAAGTTCGCTTCGTTCCATAAGTGAGATCGCTTGACCAAGTGATTGTGGAAGCTGGTTGATCCCTAATGCGCGACGTTCCGCATCAGTGAGTGACCAAACATCATCCTCGGCACCTGGTGGTAATTCATACCCTTCTTCAATTCCCTTAAGGCCTGCTGCAAGCAGTAACGCAAATGAAAGGTACGGGTTACAAGCTGGATCGATTGATCGAATTTCAACTCGAGTTGAATTACCTTTTGCTGGTTTATACATCGGCACACGAATAAGTGCTGACCTATTGTTATGGCCCCAACATACGTAAGACGGAGCTTCGCCGCCGCCGCCAAGACGTTTGTAAGAATTAACCCACTGGTTTGTCACAGCTGTTATTTCTGGAGCGTGTTTCAACAGTCCGGCAATAAACTGACGACCAGTTTTACTTAACTGATATTCAGCGCCTGCTTCATAAAATGCGTTCTTATCCCCTTCGAACAATGAAAGGTGGGTGTGCATACCTGAACCTGGGTATTGGGCGAAAGGCTTTGGCATAAATGATGCATAGACACCTTGTTCAAGCGCAACTTCTTTCATGACCACTCGGAAAGTCATGATGTTATCTGCGGTGGTTAATGCATCTGCATAACGTAAGTCGATTTCTTGCTGGCCAGGAGCACCTTCATGGTGGCTGAATTCAACTGAGATTCCCATTGATTCAAGCATGGTGATTGCTTGGCGACGGAAGTCATAACCAACACCACTTGGCGAGTGGTCAAAGTAACCAACTTCATCAACTGGAACAGGCATTACGCCACGTTCTGGTTGATTCTTAAATAGGAAGAATTCAATTTCCGGGTGCGTGTAAAAAGTGAACCCAAGGTCAGCAGCTTTACCCAATGCGCGCTTAAGTACGTTACGTGGATCAGCAAATGAGGCATTGCCATCTGGCAGGTTGATGTCACAGAACATGCGAGCAACACTGTTTTGCTCACCGCGCCACGGCAGGATCGAAAACGTTTCTGGATCTGGCTTTGCCAACATGTCTGATTCATAAACACGGGCGAAACCTTCGATGGCTGAACCATCAAAGCCAATACCTTCAGCGAATGCACCTTCTAATTCAGCTGGCGCGATCGCAACAGATTTAAGGGTGCCAAGCACGTCGGTAAACCACAGGCGGACAAATCGGATGTCGCGCTCTTCCATGGTGCGTAATACAAATTCGGTTTGCTTATCCATACCCCTATGTTGCTGGGCTTTCGTTACGGCTGTGTTACGAAAATTTGCCCCGCTAGCCCTTACCAATACGCTTAAGAGCGTGGAAACCATCCGTTTGGCATTGGCCCAAGTAAACCCAACAGTTGGTGACTTTTCGGGCAATGTCGATGTCTGTATAGATGCAGTAAAAGCCGCAGCCCAAAAAGGTGCTGATGTGGTGTTACTTCCAGAAATGGTTATCCCTGGTTATCCGATGGATGACCTCGCTCTTAGGCCTTCGTTCCAAGAAGCCAGCGCGAAAGCAATTCAGGAATTGGCAACGAAGTTAGCCAGTCAAAACCTTGGTCATGTTTTGGTAATTGCTGGTTACCTTCGTGGAACTGATAACGCTGATGCTGTGAAACTTGGTGTTCCTCGAGGGGCCCCCATGAATAGCGCCGCCATTATTCATGAAGGCAAAATCCATGGTCACTACGACAAACACCATCTACCTAACTACGGCGTCTTTGATGAATTCCGTCACTTTGTTCCAGGCGATGAACTTGTTGTGGTCAGAGCGTTTGGTGCTGACATGGCGATTGCAATTTGTGAAGATCTTTGGCAAGACGGTGGCCCAGTTTCTCGAGTGAAAGCTACTGGGGCCAGCTTGTTACTTGTGCTTAACGGTTCGCCTTACGAACGCAATAAAGATGATGTTCGCCTAAAGCTTGTGCAAAAGCGAGCCAAAGAAGCCAACGCCGCCCTGGCTTATGTGAACATGGTCGGTGGCCAAGATGACTTGGTATTTGATGGAGACTCTGTTGTCACCACCGCATCTGGTGAAGTCGTGGCCAGGGCTGCCCAATTTGAAGAAGAAATCCTGATTCTTGATATCCCTACTCGCAAGATCAGTAACCCTGAAATTACAGGCGCCAAATTAATTGAAATTAATGGCACCGCATCGATTGACAAGCCGGAAATCGCCAAGCGCATCCGTAAGCAAACCGATGATTATGCCGAACTTTATTCAGCCTTGGTCTTAAGCCTTAAAGATTATGTTGCCAAAAACGGATTCAAGTCGGTTCTATTTGGACTATCCGGTGGGATTGACTCTGCACTTGTTGCTGCTATTTCAGTTGACGCACTTGGCGCAGACAAAGTTTTTGCCGTATCGCTACCCTCTGAGTACTCATCTGAACATTCAAAGTCCGATGCCAAGGAAATGGCCGATCGCACCGGGATTAATTTGCGAACTGTTCCGATTGCCCCGATGGTTAAGTCCTACCTTGATGAACTTGGGTTCACTGGTCTGGCTGAAGAAAACCTTCAAGCCCGAGTTCGCGGGACAACGCTGATGGGTATTTCAAACCAAGAAGGTCACTTAGTTTTAGCAACTGGAAATAAGAGTGAACTTTCAGTTGGTTACTCAACAATCTATGGCGATGCGGTTGGTGGCTTTGCACCGATTAAAGATGTGCCAAAGGTCGATGTTTGGGGTCTTGCACAGTGGCGAAATGAGAAAGCAAAGATCGAAGGAAAGAATCCGCCAATTCCAGAGGATTCAATTACTAAACCGCCAAGTGCTGAGCTTCGCCCTGGCCAAAAGGATTCTGATTCACTGCCCGACTATGAATTACTGGATGCGATTTTGCTTCAGTATGTCGAATTTGATCGAAGTAGTGAAGAAATTATTGCGATGGGCTTCCCAAGTGATGTGGTCATCAAGACTTTGCAATTAACCGACCGTGCTGAATACAAACGTCGCCAGTATCCACCTGGTCCAAAAGTTTCAACTAAGGCTTTTGGCCGTGAACGACGCCTGCCAATGACAAGCAAATGGCGCGAATCATAAAAGTTGTGCAATAGTTAAGGCATAAGTATCCAGGGACCCGTTATGGGCCTTGAGATCGGAGTTAAATAAACATGTCTACTGAGCCGCTCTATGGCGGAAAACAATCACGCCGTATTACAACAAGTGATTTATTCGCCGCAAAAGCTCGTGGTGAAAAATGGCCGATGATCACAACTTACGATGCGATCACAGCAGGCATTTTTGATGATGCCGGTTACCCAGTTTTACTTGTTGGCGATTCTGCTGCAATGGTGATTTACGGATTTGATTCAACTATTCCAGTAACCAGCGATCACTTAATTCCACTTGTTGCTGGTGTTGAACGCGGAAGTAAGCGCGCAATGGTTGTAGCCGATCTTCCATTTGGCAGTTACCAGGAATCCCCTGACCAAGCTCTATCAACGGCCATGCGGTTTCTAAAAGAAGGCAATGCGCATGCAGTAAAGCTGGAAGGTGGCAGCCACATTGCCCCAACTGTTGAATTGCTAACCAAGTCTGGTGTTCCAGTTATGGGCCACATCGGTTTAACGCCGCAATCGGTTCACCAAATGGGTGGCTACCGAGTGCAAGGCCGCGGCGAATCTGGCGCACAGATTTTGGCTGATGCAAAAGCACTTGAAGCAGCTGGCGCATTTGCAATCGTGCTTGAAGTTATGCCACACGAACTTGCAACCCAAATCACAAATTCAATTAGCATTTCAACAATTGGCATCGGTGCCGGACCAAATACTGATGCGCAAGTAATTGTTTGGCAAGACTTACTTGGTTTAACAAAAGGTAAGCCAGCAAAGTTTGTAAAGCAGTATGCAAACTTAAATGCCGTTATCAGTGATGCAAGTAAAGCTTGGGCAGCAGACGTGACAAGCGGTGCCTACCCCGACTTAGCTAACTCTTACGAATAAATTCCAGATCGGAATACCTGGCCGAAAATTTGCAAAGTTGGGTCATTTTTTGCGATATTTTTCAAAAATATTGAAAATTTTTTAAATATTTTTTATTTTTTTCCAAACAACACAAGTAACACCTGTTTCGAAGTGAAAAATAAAAATATTTGGTGCAAAAATGCAAAAACTTGAAAAATACTTGAAAATAAAGGGAATATTGCACATATTTTCACGAAATATTTTTAATTTTTCATCGATATATCGATCGTTTTTTTAAAAAAATTCGCAAAATTTTGCAGAAAATTAATTTCGACACGCTGCGCAAAAATGTGCGTATAAACGTGCATATCACATGTTTTATCTGGCAACCTTTATTAATGAACCTTCGGGAAGTCCGAGGGTCTTACCTCGAGGAGGACCTGTGGCTGCCAAGAAGACCACAGCACGTAAGGCTGCTGCCAAGAAGGCTCCAGCTAAGAAGAAGGCTGCTAAGCGTAAGCCAGCAGCAAAGAAGTCAGCTGCTAAGAAGAGCACTGCTAAGAAGGCTGCTAAGCGCAAGCCAGCTAAGCGTAAGGCTGCTAAGAAAGCTGCTGCTCCAGCTAAGAAGGCTGCTAAGCGCAAGCCTGCTAAGCGCAAGGCAAAGAAGGCTGCAACTGCTGCTGCTCCAGCTAAGAAAGCTGCAAAGCGCAAGCCAGCTAAGCGCAAGGCTGCAAAGAAGAAGTAAGTTTCCCCCTTGCTCTATAGCAAAGGCCTCGAGTGAAAACTCGAGGCCTTTGTCTTTGCTTTAAACTTTATTTCTAATGACTTCAAATTCTGGTAAATCATCTGTGGGCAATTTAACTCCAGGTGTTATTTCACCAATGCGCCAAGTTCCACCAACAATTTTGCGTCCAGAATATGTTGGCAAAAAAGCACCAACAAAAGCTACTGACTCAGATATCAGAGATATAGAAACAATTGAAAAAATGCGAATTGCAGGTCGCATCGCTGCTGGCGCGCTAATCGAAGTTGGCAAACACGTGAAACCTGGAATCACCACTGA
>JBEGOT010000115.1:0-6790 GCA_041181865.1 Actinomycetota bacterium
ATGATCAACGCCGATTTTTACAAGGGAAACTTGACCTAAGAACTTGTCATCAAGTCCAACTTCAAAGTCACTAACTTCCATTTCTTTAAGTGGTTTGAAGGGTGTGTGGCCAGCTGTTGCTGCAATTGCATCAACTTTGCCGATTTCATTAAATAGCGCTTTGATTGATGCTGGATCCATCAAATCAACTTTGTGCTTCCCGCTTCTTGAGGCTTCAATAACTTCATCGCCACGTGCCTTCAGTGCTTCAACTACTGCACTACCGATCAGACCACTTGCGCCAACAACTAATACCTTCATTTTTCCCCTTAGTTCAGCCAAGTAATTTTGGATATTTTCGAACTTTCAGTTAACTCTATCGATTTAGTTATTAGGCTTTAACGCATGTCTTCATTTGTTCTTAATGCGCGAAACCAGAACTGGTTATGTGAAGGGCCGTCACCAGATGCCATTGAATTTCATCGTGGCCTTTCTGGTTACAAACCAACAGAACTGATCCCTCTGCCGCAGATAGCCGCAGAACTTGGAGTTGGCCAAGTTCTGGCAAAGAATGAATCAGATCGATTTGGACTTCCTGCATTTAAAGCACTAGGTGCATCATGGGCAATTCACAAATCACTACAAAAACTTGGCGATACCGATTCTGTAACCATCGTTACTGCAACGGATGGAAATCACGGACGCGCAGTCGCAAAATTTTCAAAACTATTTGGCCACAAAGCCAAAATTGTTGTCCCGCCTGGAGTTCACCCCTCTGCAGTTCAGGCAATTGTTGATGAAGGAGCTGAAGTATCTCGGGTTCATGGTTCATACGACGATGCCGTTGCCGAAGCAGAAAGAATCGCTAAATCGCCTGGCCATATTCTTTTGCAAGATACTGCCTGGGAAGGATATGAAGAAGTTCCCTCCTGGATTGTTGAAGGCTACGCAACCATGTTTTCTGAAATCGATTCTCAAATTTCAGGACTTGGAATTAAAGGCGCCGATCTAGTAGTTGTTCCAGCAGGAGTTGGATCTTTACTTCAAGGTGCGCTGGCCCACTATCGAAGTGAAAAAGGATTACTTAAAACCAAAGTAGTCTCCGTCGAACCAGTTAGCGCTGCTTGTATTCAGGCAAGTGTTAAGCAAGGTAATCCTGCAAGCGTTCCAACAACTACAACTGTCATGGCTGGTTTAAATTGTGGAACTATTTCTTCACTTGCCTGGCCATTTGTTAAGAATGGTCTGGACGGGGCAATCGCAATAACTGATGAGCAAGACATTGTTGCGGCAAAAGACTTAGCCAATATGGGTGTTTTTGCCGGGCCTTGCGGAGCATCTGGCCTTGCTGGGTTGCGAAGCGTTTTAAAAAATGATGAAGCAAGGCAAGCTCTTGGATTAAATTCCGATAGCACATTGGTTATTTTGATCACTGAAGGATCGGATGCAAATCCAGTTCCGGACTAATTAATTCGTTAAAAAAGACCGCTAATCCTGCTATGGATTAGCGGTCTTTTTCTTGGTGGCAGGTGAAGGATTTGAACCTTCGAAGCTTTCGCGACGGATTTACAGTCCGCTCCCATTGGCCACTCGGGCAACCTGCCACGCTACCTATAAAAGGCAACCTCGCAAGAATACCGATAACTAGGGGTTTTTCGCCAATCGCCTAAGTAACTGCAAGGTAAATCTGGGCACCTTATATATTCAGTTAGAGCAGTCCCACCCTAAGTAGAGGAAATCATGGCCGATTCAAGTATGGACATCGTCAGCAAAGTTGATCGTCAAGAAGCAGACAACGCACTTAGCCAAGCTGCAAAAGAATTAGCCACTCGCTTTGATTTCAAAGGCACCGACACTGTGATCGAGTGGAAGGGCGAACTTGGAATTGAAATTACTTCAAGCACAGAAGATCGTGCCAAAGCAGCGCTTGATGTTTTCAAAGAAAAATTAGTTAAGCGCGGTGTAAGCCTAAAAGCCCTCAACACTGGTGATCCTCGAGTTTCTGGAAAAGAGTACAAAATCAATGGTGACTTCAAAGCTGGGATAAGCCAGGAACAAGCGAAGAAAATTAGCAAGTTGATTCGCGACGAAGGTCCAAAGAATGTGAAAACTCAAATCCAGGGTGATGAACTTCGCGTCACCGGTAAAAGTCGTGATGATTTGCAAGAAGTTCAGAAATTACTTAATGGTTCAGATTTAGATTTCGCAGTTCAATACACAAACTACAGATAAATAACTATTTCTTTCTTCGTCCACTTGGTGGGTCATTTTCTTGCGGCGCGCTAGTTCCATCACTTCTAGTCGCTCCTGGCAGGAATTTAATAAGTTCAGTTTGATCCAGGATTAATTGGTTCGATTCTCCTGTTGCAGCAATAGGTGTCTTGGACCAGAACAGCGCATCAAATGGGCAAACTTCAACGCAAATCCCACACCACATGCAGTCACCAAAATTGATGGTGAACTTATCCAAAACATTTTTCATAGATTGTCTGCGGGCATTGCTGTATTCAGGTGCTGCTAAATCTGGTTCGCTATGTGCATCAATTGAAATACACCAGTCTGGACATTCACGAACACAAAGCATGCATGAAGTGCAAGATGCTGGATGCAAAGCAATACTTTTGTGTTCCATTACTTGCTCCAAGTTTCGAAAACACCTGGCGGGAGCGCCGGTCGTCGTCTTGCTTTCTCATCGGGTTCAACCGCGCCTGGCCAGGGGGTTTCCTGGCGAGCAGTTAACGCAAAATCTTTTCTAAGCGGAAAACCTTCAAAGTCAAAGTCAAATGCTAAATCTTTAGAATTCCCATCGATGACTTCAATACCAAACATTTGAGCTATTTCACGTTCGTGGAAATTAGCTGCTGGATAAATACTGTCTATTGAATCAATTTCACCAGTGATCGATGTTTTAACTAAAAGGGACTCGGACAAGTTTTCCAGAGCAAGTTTTGAGTAAACCTCAAAATTATTCTCGGAAACATGGTTTGCCGTTAAATATTCAAACCGCACATAACCAGCACTTTTTAATTCTTGGTGGCTACTCACCCACTGTTCTTTGGTCACTTCACGCATTGCTTGAGACCATTTCCGAAGCTTTATTTAGAGCGGTTGCAAGATCACTTGGACTCGGTGGGCATCCTGGGACGTTGATATCAACTGGTATCAATTGATTTGCGCCAGGTAATACCGAATATGAATCCCAGTATGGGCCACCAGTAATTGCACACACTCCAAAAGCAACAACTACTTTTGGTTCATTCAAATATTCGTAAGCTTTTAAAACTTCAGGTGCCAATGCTTTGGTAACAGTTCCAGCGACAACCAGAATATTTGCATTCTGATCTTTGGTGGAAATTGTGGCTCCTGCATCCTTGATCAAATCAATAGCTGCCGCTTCCACCCCACAGCAGGCCAAGCCTGCCTGGATGAATTTCACGCTGTTTTGTGCCACGTAATGAACTCTAAGGCAATCCAAATAATGAGATGTTAACCATAAGTGGATTTTGGTAACCACTTTGTGACTTTTGCGCCCTGCATGAGAATATGGAGTTCAATCAGATATCCACAAAAGGCTCAAAAATGGCAAAGGCGCTCGTCGAACTTGATCAAGTGATCATTCGATTTGCGGGAGACTCTGGCGATGGCATGCAGCTAACCGGTGATCAATTCACTTCAACTACTGCAGCTTTCGGTAATGATTTAAAAACACTTCCAGATTTCCCTGCTGAAATTCGCGCACCGGCCGGAACCCTGCCAGGCGTTTCTGCATTCCAATTAAATTTTGGTGATCACACCATTATGACTCCTGGTGACCAGGCACATGTTCTAGTTGCCATGAACCCCGCTGCCCTTAAGGCAAACCTAAAAGAACTGCGTCTTGGTGGCGATCTCATTATCAATACTGACGAATTTGGCGACCGAGCAATCACCAAAGTCGGCTACACCAGCAATCCCCTAAACGATGGCAGCTTGGATGGATATAACGTTCATCCAATTGCATTAACTTCAATGACCGTTGAGGCGCTATCTGAATTCAATATCACCAAAAAAGAAGCCGAAAGAGCAAAGAACATGTTTGCTCTTGGAATGTTGCTCTGGCTTTATTCAAGGCCAATTGAACCAACAGTTGAATTTTTAAAAAATAAATTTGGTAAAAAACCAGAGATCTTGGCTGCAAACAACAAAGCCCTTCAGGCTGGTTGGTCTTACGGTGAGACCACCGAAAGTTTTGCAAACCAATTTGTGATCAAACCAGCTGTAATGCCTGCTGGAACTTACCGGAACATCAGCGGCAACTTAGCGCTTTCCTATGGTCTGATTGCCGCTTCAGTACGAAGCAATCTTCCAATTTTCCTTGGTTCCTACCCGATTACTCCCGCAAGTGACATCTTGCATGAACTAAGTAAGCATAAGAATTTTGGTGTTCGAACTTTCCAAGCCGAAGATGAAATCGCCGGTATTGGTAGCGCTATTGGTGCTTCATACGCAGGAATGCTTGGCATCACTACAACCTCAGGTCCTGGCGTTGCACTAAAGAGTGAGGCTATCGGTCTTGCAGTTGCCCTTGAACTTCCGCTTGTAATTGTTGATGTTCAGCGTGGTGGCCCATCAACTGGTTTGCCAACAAAGACTGAACAAGCAGATTTACTACAAGCCATGTTCGGTCGAAATGGCGAAGCACCAGTTCCAATCGTTGCCCCGCAATCACCTTCAGATTGTTTCAATGCAGCAATTGAAGCTTGCCGCATTGCAATTACTTACCGCACACCAGTTTTCTTACTTTCAGATGGCTACATCGCAAATGGTGCTGAACCTTGGCGCGTTCCAAATACTGAAGATCTTCCTGAAATTGAAGTTAAGTTTGCAGATGGTCCAAACCACACTCTTGAAGATGGCACTGAAGTTTTTTGGCCGTTCAAGCGTGACCCAGAAACTCTAGCTAGACCTTGGGCTATTCCGGGTATTGCTGGCTTAGAACACCGGATTGGCGGAATTGAAAAAGCTGATGGCACTGGAAACATTTCTTACGATCCAGTCAACCACGACTTCATGGTTCGCACCCGCCAAGCAAAAGTTGATGGCATTGCAAAAACCATTCCACCGCTTACTGTTGATGATCCAAGTGGCAAAGCAAAGGTTTTAGTAATTGGCTGGGGTTCAACATACGGTCCAGTTAATGCAGCTTGCGAAGAAGCACGCAAAGATGGCATCAATGTTGCACATGCTCACCTTCGTCATCTAAATCCTTTCCCAAGTAATCTTGGTGAAATTTTAAAGAAGTATGACAAGGTGCTAATTCCTGAAATGAACTTAGGTCAACTGGCACTTCTCATCCGCGCAAAATATTTAGTTGATGCAATTAGCTTTAACCAAGTACGCGGTTTACCATTTAAGACCCAGGAATTACTTGATGCTATTAAGGATGTGGTGGCAAGTGTCTGAGACTTTCGCTGCGTTATCGCTAGTGCCTAAAACTGATGAAAAACAATCAGCTAAGGATTACAAAACCGACCAAGAGGTTAGATGGTGTCCTGGTTGTGGTGACTATGCAATCCTGGCCGCCGTCCAAGGTTTCATGCCCGAACTTGGAATTAAGCGCGAAAACGTAGTTTTTGTTTCAGGTATTGGTTGTTCAAGCCGTTTCCCTTATTACATGAACACCTATGGCATGCACTCAATCCACGGTCGTGCTCCAGCTATTGCAACAGGACTGGCTGCCAGCAGACCAGATCTTTCTGTTTGGGTGGTAACGGGTGACGGTGATGCACTTTCAATTGGTGGAAATCACTTAATCCACGCCCTTCGCCGCAACGTGAATTTAAAGATCTTGTTATTTAATAACCGTATTTATGGACTAACAAAAGGTCAGTACTCACCTACTTCACCTGCAGGCAAAATCACCAAGAGCTCACCGGTTGGCTCACTGGATTACCCTTTCAATCCACTTTCAGTGGCACTAGGTGCTGAAGCCACATTTGTTGCCCGCACTATAGATAGTGATCGTGCTCATCTTCAGTCAGTTCTTCGAGCAGCTGCAAACCATGAGGGAACAGCGCTAATTGAGATTTACCAAAACTGCGACATATTTAATGACGGTGCCTGGGAACCATTGAAGAACTCAGACACTCGAGATGATGTGACCATCCGACTTGAGCACGGCCAAAAGATTATTTTTGGTGCAAACCAAGATCGATGCGTTGTTCGCAATGAACTTGGCGAACTTGAAGTGGCTATGGTTGCCGATGTTGATGAATCAAAGATCGTTGTGCACGATGCCCACCACCAAGATCCAAGTTTGGCATTTGGGTTAAGTCGGTTATCCCATCCAGAAACTTTGCAAGACACACCAATTGGTGTTTTCCGTGATGTGGCAAGGCCTTCCTATGATCGCCTGATGCAAGAACAACTCGATGAAGTAATCCAAAAACAAGGCCAAGGCGACCTGCACAAATTAATTCTTGGCAAAGACACCTGGCAAGTTAATTAGTCGAGTTCGGCAACTTCATAACTTGGAGTTTTACGCTGGCGGACACTGTCGATCCCAAGTAATACAAGTGCTGACCAAGTAATCGCAAAGCCAATAAACCTCTTTGTATCCATGTGTTCATGGAAAAGATAAACACCTGTAAAAAATTGAATTGTTGAACTTATGTATTGCAGGAAGCCGACATAGAAAAGTGGCGCCCGAACAACTGCAGCTCCGTATAACAGTAGTGGGATAGCAGTAGCCGGGCCCGCAAGTGCCAGAAGCGTTGCATGACCTACGCCGAAATCACCAAAAGTCATTGTGCCTTGAAGTGCAATAAAGATT
>JBEGOT010000116.1:0-10412 GCA_041181865.1 Actinomycetota bacterium
CATCTTTTATTAGTGCTCTGGCAGATGATTGGCTACAAATCGATATCGAGAGATCTTCAGATATATCTCCGGAAGATCCAGCTGCAGGAGATCGAATTGTCGAAATCACAGCGTTTGGCGATCGCTGGAAAGAACTTGATTTTTCGGAGTGGTCATGAAGATTCTGGCCATCGATACTTCAGTGGGTGCATCAATTGCACTTCTTAACTCAAATGAAATTATTGATCAATTCACCGATACCCAACATGGTATTCAAGGGGAATTAACTTCAGCCAAAATCTCTGAGTTATTGAATAAAAATTCATTGACCGTGAATGACTTAACAGAAATAGTTGTTGGAGTAGGTCCAGGTCCTTATACGGGCTTGCGCGTCGGCATTGCAACCGCACAATCACTTGGTTTTGCCTTGAACATCCCCGTGCATGGAATTTGTTCACTTGATGCGGTCGCATTTGAATTTGGCAAACCTTGCGTTGTGGTCACAGATGCTCGTAGAAAAGAACTTTATTGGGCCAAATACGATCAAGGCAGAATTAGTGACCCGAAAGTAAATAAGCCAAAGGAAATTGTTGAGCTCGTTTCTGACAAACATTTTGTTGGACCTGGAGCAAATCTTTATCCAGAAGTAATTAGCGGAACGCATTTAACTTTGAATGCAAGTGCACTTGGTCAGTTATTTGCTTCCGGAAATGCAAAGCTGCTACCAGTTAGTCCACTGTATTTGCGCAAACCTGATGCGGTTGAACCCACTTACAGAAAATCGGTTCTGTGATGATTAGACCGATGAACTTAGGCGACTTAGATTCCGTGATGGAAATTGAATTAGATCTATTTCCTAAAGAAGCATGGTCAAAAGACATGTTTCTTGAAGAACTTGCTGAAGTTCCTGCATCGCGTGAAGTTGTTGTACTAGAGCAATCTGATCAAGTTATTGGATACGCGTCTTTAAGATTCGTTGGCCGCGAAGGTGACATAAACACGATTGCTGTTGCTAGAGCCCACCAGCGACAAGGTTTTGGAAAGCTTTTACTTAATTGGCTCGAGGAAACAGCAGTATCTCACGGGGTACGAGAACTTTTCTTAGATGTTCGAACTGACAATCAACCCGCAATTGATCTTTATAAATCTGCTGGATTTGTTCGGATAGATATAAGACGTAACTATTACGGCCCATCTATAGATGCAGATGTCATGCGAAAGAAGTTTTCATGAGTGAACCATTAGTTCTAGGGATTGAAACTTCTTGCGATGAAACCGGTGTAGGAATTGTTCGAGGTAACACACTTTTAGTTGATGAAGTTGCAACCAGCGTTAACGAGCATGCTCGCTTTGGTGGCGTTGTTCCAGAGGTTGCCAGCCGAGCGCACCTAGAGGCAATGATTCCAACAATTAAACGAGCCTGTACCAAAGCGGGTGTAAAACTTTCTGATGTCGATGCCCTAGCTGTAACTTCAGGACCTGGACTTGCCGGCGCATTGCTTGTTGGAGTGGCAAGTGCAAAAGCTTTGGCAGTTGGACTAAACAAACCAATCTATGGCGTGAATCATTTGGCAGCACATGTTTGCGTTGACCAATTGGAGCACGGCTACTTAGATCAACCCAGCATCGCCTTGTTGGTATCCGGTGGGCACTCTTCATTGTTATTGGTTCCGGATGTAAGCCAAGAAATTACCCCGCTCGGTCAAACAATTGACGATGCTGCGGGTGAGGCTTTCGACAAAGTTGCTCGCGTACTTGGTTTACCTTTCCCAGGCGGCCCCTACATCGATGCTGCTGCCAAAGATGGAAATCCAAGCGCAATTGATTTTCCTCGTGGGCTAACAACACCAAAAGATTTAGCGCGCCATCGTTTTGATGTTTCATTCTCAGGATTAAAAACCGCAGTAGCTCGGTGGGTGGAATTAGAAACCAAAAAAGGCAATCAAGTAATGGTTAATGATGTGGCTGCGTCATTTCAGGAAGCCGTTGTCGATGTATTGCTCCGTAAAGCCATCGATGCATGTTTAACAAATGAAGTGGGCACCTTGGTGATTGGCGGTGGCGTTGCGGCAAATAGTAGATTGCGCGTAGTCGCACAAGAAAGATGCGATGAGCACAAAATTACACTTCGCATTCCTCGTCCAGGACTTTGCACAGATAACGGGGCAATGGTTGCAGCACTCGGCAGTGAATTGATGCGCAAAGGTAGAACTCCTTCGCCAATCGTGTTTGGAACTGATTCTTCGATGGAAATTAGTAAGGTAACAGAGCAATGACAAAAGAATTTGAAACATTTTTATCTGCGGGTCCATGGCCAATTGATGGTGGTTTATCTGGCGAACTTGAAAAACGTGGCCATGATTTATCAGACAAACTTTGGTCAGCAAGGTTACTTCGAGACGAACCCTCAGCAATTGCAGAAGTACATCAGGATTATGTTGATGCTAGAGCTCGAGTAATCATCACTTCTTCATATCAAGCTAGTCGCCAAGGTTTTGGTGCATTTGGTTTATCGATTGAGCAATCAGATGACTTAATGAGACTTTCTATTTCACTTGCCCAAGATGTTGCCAGTAGTGCTAAAGAAAAAGTTTGGGTTGCTGCAAGTGTTGGCCCGTACGGCGCTGTGCTAGGTGGTGGGCAGGAGTATGTAGGCAATTATGGCGTGAGCCACCAGGATCTAGTTAGATTCCATCAAGAGCGCATAGATGTTTTAGCAAGTACGAAGCCTGATTTATTTGCCTGCGAAACTATTCCAGATCTTGATGAAGTCGAAGCCTTACTTGAAGTCTTAGCAAAGTATCCAAACATCCCAGCTTGGATAACCATGAGTGCAAAAGACGGCAATCACACTTGTGCCGGCCAATATATCTCTGCGCTTGCTAAAGCTGTGTCGCATCATAAAAATGTGGTGGCGATTGGAGTTAACTGCACGAAGCCAGAATTTGTGACTTCGCTTTTCACAAAACTAAATGACGTTTCAGATCTTCCGCTTGTTGTTTATCCAAATGCAGGAAGAGTTTGGGATGGAATAGGTCGTTGTTGGATTGGGGAAGGTCACTCTACTTTGCCAACCCAGACTGTTCATGAGTGGACAAAATTAGGTGCCAAATTAATCGGTGGATGTTGCGGACTTGGACCCGATGCGATCAGCGCATTAGATAAAGATTTAGCTGAACTACGTTAATCGTGAGCAGACAAGGGCGATTGTGCCTGAGTCGTTACGATAAATTGCAAGCACAACTTCAGGTCCACCTTTAGTTGGATTCTTAAGAATTTTTTTGCGAAGTAATTCGGGATCAAGTTCAACGCCCCTAGTCATGACAGTCAGTGAACCTGCAACCAGCGTGGTAATTGATTTTGCCAAAGTTTTTTCATTGAACTTTTCAACAGAATTTATCTTGAAAAATTGCGCGGCGCCCCTGTCTAGATCCCCATGAATTGTTTCTGAAGTTAGCCAGGCAATGTGCTCATTAACTAACCCCGCATCATATTTTTCCGCAAGGTAATTTAGGGCAGAGGCTCTGATCAATGCTGAATTTGGAACAATCAGATAGTTTCCAACTGGTTTAGTTAGTGAACTTTGTCCACCTTCAATAACTTTAACTTGATCGCCGTTTATAAGTACGGCGCTACGAATACCGGTCCCACCAGAAATGAGCATTGTCTCCACAAGGTCTCCGTCAGCACTTATCCAGTAAGCGTCCCATTCACCGATGCTCTCTTCATTAATACCTGGAGCAACTTTTGCAATGACGCGAAATTTAGTTGCTAACTGCTTAACGAAATCCCAACTAGGGGACCAATCATTTGGGTCAAGCATTCGCTTTGCTTGCCCTAACAAATTGCGCGGACCACTTGGATTGCGCCTTGCTGGATCGACAAATACCAATTGAGTATTTTCAGGAATTGAAACGGAAGTAGCATCTGCACACTTAACTTCAATGTTTAAGTCTTTAAGATTGTGTGCAGCTATTGCTGCTACAACTTGATCTTTTTCTATGCAGGTAACTTTGTGCCCGGCTTTCGCTAAAAAATACGTATCAAATCCTAAACCGCAGGTTAAATCAACAATTCGTTGCTGCTTAAATCTATTCAAAATATATTCAGCGCGAAATCTTGCAACAGCTGGACGGGTAGCTTGTTGCAAACCGTCATCGGTTAAAAGAAAATCGCTCGGAATGGTAGGGTCAACTTTTAATTTTAAATTTGCTTGACTAATTGCTTGCCCAATCAAATCTGGATCTACTTCGGGATTTAATTGACGTAATTTTGTAACAGCCGTAAATGAATTAGAAAATTCTGATGCTTTAGATGTAACAGAAAGGCCAATTGGCGAAGTTAGCCAATCAATGTCAATTTTTGACATTGTTATTTGGCTATCCATTGGCGGCAAAGATTCTCTTCATCCAGCAAAACAGACTTTAATTTCAAAACAACCTGGGGTTCAGCCATCGCCCCGAAAATTGGCACATTCACCTTAACTTTTGCTTTGATTGAAACTTGAGTGCTTTGAGTTCCAGACAATGAGATGGTTCCTTTTATTTCAACTGGAGCATTATTTACTTTCAGCTCGAATTGAGCCAAAAAGTTTTCTCTGGAAATCTCAGACCAGTTTTGAAATTCAACCACCGTTAGTTCATCGCCAACAAACTTTCGAACCATCTCTGGAAGTTCACCATCGATGGTTCGGGTTATTTGAATTCGGAACTCAGGTGAATTACCAGATTTTTCAAATGTCCCTTTAATGGAATGTAAAACCTTTTCTGAAAGGTAATCAGAACTTGTAAGGATGGCAAAGACTTTTTCAGGCGCTGCTGGAAGCAAAATTTCATAAGTAAGGTCAGCAGACATGCATCAATCATGCCTGAAAATCTGGGGAACCTAGACTTTGGCTAATTGGCTGGCACTGGATTTAATGCAGTTTGGCACTTGCTAGGCTTAATTTAAATTCATTCAACGAGGAATGAATTTCTTGGGAGGCATTCCATCGTGTCCGATATGGCATCTCGTGGTTCTATTCGGTTAGAAGATGCTCGTCACGAATTGCTAACCAAAGTTAGCGAACTTGTCCCAAAACAATTCCAATCAATTGTTGAAGACTACTTTCATCTAGTAGCACCTGTTGATTTAGTGGGACGAAATCCCCAAGATTTGGCAGCACTAATTACCGCCCATTTCGATCTTGGAAATGAACGCGAATTAGGAAGCGCCAAAGTTGTTACATTTGCGCCATCACAGGAAACTACCGGTTGGAATTCAAGCCACACAATCGTTCAACTAGTAACTGATGACAAGCCATTTTTGGTTGACTCCGTAGCAGCAGTGCTCAATCTTCAGCAGCGTGGTGTTCATTTAATCATGCACCCACGCTTCTTGGTGCAGCGCGACAAAAGAGGTCGATTGGTTGAAGTACTGTCAACAGATTTTGCCGGCCAGGGAACTTTACCTAAAGATGCAACTGTTGAATCTTGGATTTGTGTTGAAATTGATCGCGAAACAAATCCTGCGGAATTAAAAGAAATTACCAACAAAGTACTTCAAGTTCTTGAAGATGTTCGCGTAGCAGTTTCTGATTGGTCTGCAATGCGACAGGCTGCGCAAAACGTTATTGCAGCAATTGAAACCGCACCGTTTTACTTAGCTGAAGATAAAAAAATTGCCTCAGATTTCGTTCGCTGGCTAGATGATGATCACTTCACATTCCTTGGCTACTCACACAGCAAGGTAAGTGGGGGAACAGTTTCAACCATTCCTGGGACCGCTTTAGGCATCTCAAGAAATGACAAGGAAACATCAGCTTCAGCAAATTATTTAATGCAAGGTTCAGTAGATTCACCAATTATTTTGGTGACTAAATCAAGCAATCGCTCGACCGTTCACAGACCTACTTTTATGGATTACATCGGGATCCGTGAAGTCGATGCTAGCGGCCAAATTATTGGTGAGCACAGATTTGTCGGCTTATTTACTGGTTCGGCTTATACCGATACGGCGACCTCAATTCCACTGCTTGCTAAAAAAGTTAATGACGTAGTTACTGCTATGGACTTGGGCGTAAATACGCATAGCGGCAAAGATTTGATGCAGTTCATTGCCACCTATCCAAGAGACGAACTTTTTCAAATTAGTTCAACTGAATTGGAAGATGTAGCTAGAGGCGTATTGCAGATTCAAGAACGCCGCCAGGTTCGCCTTTTTGCCAGAACTGAGTTATTTGGCCGATTTGTTTCAGCTTTGGTTTATTTCCCACGCGATCGTTACACAACTGAAGTACGTCACCGTATGGAAAACATATTGCTTGAAGCATATGGAGCCGAAAGTGTTGATCATTCGGCCCGCGTTTCAGAATCGGTATTAGCAAGATTGCATTTTGTGGTTCGAATGCCACGTGGTGCAAGTGTTCCGGATGTTGATGTGGACGAACTGGAAGCAAAGCTTGCAGATGCAACTAGGTTCTGGGAAGACGATTTTGCCGAGGCTTTGGTTGAACAACTTGGCGAGGAAGAGGCAGTCAGATTACTGCGCACTTGGAGTGAATCTTTTCCTGAATCTTTTAAAGAGGATATTTCAGCAAAAAATGCCGTAAGTCACCTAAAGGTTCTTGAGGAAGTCGAAGCCCAAGGGCAGGGTCAAATTAAAGTTTCAATGTATGAACCTGCAGTAGATGAAGATGGAACAAGACGTTTCACTATTTATCGAGTTGGTAACCCAATCACACTTTCCTCAGTATTACCGATGCTTCATGATCTGGGCATCGAAGTAATTGACGAGAGAGCATATGACTTGCGTCGTAAAGGCCAACCAGTTGCTTGGGTCTATGACTTTGGAATTGGTTTCGATGAATCAAATGCACCGGCTCTTGAAACACTGCCAGATCGTTTTTGCCAAACCTTTATGGCTACTTGGAACGGGGAAGTAGATAGCGACGGCTTTAATGCGCTGGTAACTCATGGTGGATTGCATCCACGAAATGTTGCGGTTATTCGTGCATACGCCGCTTACCTTCGCCAAGCGGGCATTCCATTTAGTCAGGGCTACTTACAACAAGTACTACTTTCCAATGTTGGAATCGTTAACTTATTACTTGAATTATTCGCCGTCAGATTTGATCCAGAATTAGAAATTGATCGAGCAGCGGCCGAAGAAGAACTTGTTAGAAAAATAAATAAAGCTTTGGATGCGGTTGCCAGTCTTGACCACGATCGCATCATGCGCACTTCGGTTGCCTTAGTTCGAGCAACACTTCGCACAAATGTTTACCAGACAGATGTCAACGGACAGTATCTATCGGTCATGGCGTTCAAGCTGGACCCAACAAAAGTTCCAGATTTGCCTCTTCCAGTTCCAAAATTTGAAGTTTGGGTTTACTCACCAAGAGTTGAAGGTATTCACCTGCGCTTCGCATCAGTTGCACGCGGCGGTCTACGTTGGTCTGATCGCCAAGAAGATTTCCGAACAGAAATTCTTGGTTTAGTTAAAGCTCAAATGGTTAAGAACACGGTTATTGTTCCGTCGGGTGCCAAGGGTGGGTTCGTAGTTAAGCGAGGACCTAATCCAAGTGACCGCGAAGCCTGGCTTGCTGAAGGTGTTGCCTGTTACCAATCTTTCATTGGTGCACTACTTGATGTCACAGACAACCTTGTAGATGGAAAAGTTGTTCCACCAATTGATGTAGTTCGCCATGATGTTGATGACCCTTACTTAGTTGTAGCGGCTGACAAGGGAACTGCAACATTTTCAGATATAGCGAATCAGATTTCTTTAGATCGCGGTTTCTGGATGGGTGATGCCTTCGCATCAGGTGGTTCTGTTGGCTATGACCATAAAGGTATGGGTATCACAGCCCGTGGTGCCTGGGAGTCAGTTAAGCGCCACTTCCTTGAGCTAGGTGTAGATACCCAATCTCAAGATTTCACTGTTGTTGGCGTTGGCGATATGAGCGGTGACGTATTTGGCAACGGAATGCTGCTATCGCAACACATCAGATTAGTTGCGGCATTCGATCACCGACATATTTTCCTAGATCCACATCCTGATGCTGCAAATTCATTTGTTGAACGCAAGCGTATGTTCTCACTTCCAAGGTCTTCGTGGGAGGACTACAACCAAAACGTAATAAGTTTTGGCGGTGGAGTCTACTCTCGTAGTGCTAAGTCAATCGACTTATCGCATGAAGTTAAAGAAGTTCTGGGGATTGATAAGAATATTGATTCGATGTCACCAAACCAATTGATGACTGCGATTCTTAAAGCCCCAGTTGACTTGGTTTGGAATGGTGGAATCGGTACTTACATCAAATCAAGTACCGAAACCAATGCTCAAGTTGGCGATAAAGCCAACGATGCAATTCGCATTAATGGTGCAGATTTAAACTGCAAGGTTGTTGGTGAAGGTGGCAACTTAGGTTGTACCCAGCTTGGCCGCATTGAGGCAGCCAGAAATGGCGTACGCATTAATACTGATGCCATTGATAATTCAGCAGGTGTTGATACATCAGATCACGAAGTAAACATCAAGATTTTGTTAAACCAGGCGATGGAAAGTAAAGGCTTGGGGATTGAAGATCGCAACACCTTACTTGCCAGCATGACTGATGAAGTTGGGCATTTAGTTCTTCGCGATAACTACGAACAGAATTTAATTCTTGAACAATCTAGAACTAAGTCCCATGAAATGGTTAGTGTTCACAAGCGCCTGATGGAATCACTTGAGTCAACAGGTTTATTGAATCGAGCGGTTGAATACTTACCAACAGACAGCCAGATGGATTCGCTTCAGGCACAGAACCTTGGTCTAACTTCTCCGGAGCTTTCAGTATTAATGGCCTACGTGAAGATCGACTTAACTGCGGCTTTCACAGAAGAATCCGTCGTTGATGATGACTGGTGTATCCCTGTTTTAAATACCTATTTCCCCTCAGCTCTTCGGGAAAAGTATTCCGATTTAATGCTTAAACATCCTCTGCGCAGAGAGATTATTTCAACGGTTATGACCAATGACATGATCAATCGCGGGGGAATCACTTACGCATTGCGTGCAAATGAAGAATCTGGAGCAACCCCAGCTGAAATTTTGCGTGCCTACGTGGTTTCTCGAGATGTCTTTGGATTCAAAAAACTTTGGGAAGAAGTTGAACAACTTGATCGAAAGGTTTCAACCGATTGCCAAGTTGCAGTGTATTTAGAAGCACGCCGCCTACTTGATCGTGCAACTCGATGGTTCTTGCAATCTCGTGGTGGCCGATTAGACGTGACTGGCGAAATTAATAAATTTGCTAAGGATGTCGCTAGGTTGAGTCCACGCGTTCCAGAGCTTTTACGCGGATCTGAAAAAGCACGATATGAAGCAGACGTGGCAAAGTACGTAGCCTTGGGAACACCTGAACCACTTGCAAGAAAAGTTGCTGGACTTCTTGATGTTTTCTCGTTGCTTGATGTAATCGAAATTGCAGTCCGCCACAAAGCTGATGCTGATCGAGTGGTTGAACTTTATTTTGCATTAAGCGAACGCTATGACGTCGATCGCCTTCTTCACCACATCACTCATTTAAACCGTGCAGATCGATGGACAGCCTATGCTAGATCAGCAATGCGAAGTGACCTTTATGTTGCTTTGGCAGGCCTTACTTCTCGAGTTGCACAAGCCACAAATCAGTCCGATTCGGTCGACAAACGCATTGAAACTTGGGAAGAGCGATTTGCTGAAGGTGTAGGCCGCACAAGGGCAACGCTGAATGAAATTGCAGCCAGTGACAATACCGACTTAGCAACACTTTCTGTTGCCCTTCGTGCAATTCGCACTTTAGTTGGACAGGGCGCAAGTCAATAAATTAGCGCAAATAGAATTGAATTGTGTTTAATGTTCTGATCTCGGCAGCGTTAACTGGCCAAGTTACTGAATGGCTGGATCAATTTGGTCCGTTTCTTTTCTATATTGCAGTTTTTGGACTTGTATTTGCAGGCACCGGATTATTCATTGGTGCATTTATTCCATTCATTACAGGGGACTCTTTAATTTTTGCTGCTGGAGTTCTTGCCGCAACCACTGATCGCATCAGCATTCAAGTACTTGCAATAGGTGTTGGCATTGCTGCCTTTTTAGGAGATCAAGTTGGTTTCGTTTTGGGTAGGCATTACGGGCGACCTTATTTAGATAAGCGCGAAGGCCCACGGATCAGAGCTGCAATTACAAAGTCTGAATCTTTTTACGACAACTTGGGTTGGTGGGCAGTTGTTGTAGCCAGATTTATCCCATGGGCTCGAGTGCTTGTTCCAGCAATAGCTGGAATTGCCCGAATGAATTACTACAAATTCCTGGGCGCAAACTTAGTTGGCGCACTTGCTTGGGGTATGGCTTTACCAATTGCTGGGTATTACGCAGTAACAATTCCAACGGTTAAATCGGTAACTTATGGGATTGCAACATTTTTC
>JBEGOT010000117.1:0-3630 GCA_041181865.1 Actinomycetota bacterium
TAAGTCATACGAAGAAGGCCTAAAGCTAATTAACGACCACGAATACGGCAATGGCGTAGCAATCTTCACTAATGATGGTGGCGCAGCACGTCGCTTCCAGAATGAAGTTCAAGTTGGCATGGTTGGTATCAACGTGCCGATCCCTGTGCCAATGGCTTACTTCTCATTCGGTGGCTGGAAATCCTCACTATTCGGTGATACCCACGCACACGGCATGGAAGGCGTGCACTTCTTCACTCGCGGCAAAGTTGTCACTAGCCGATGGCTAGACCCAAGTCATGGTGGAATCAACTTAGGTTTCCCAACCCACGGTTAATAAAACCAAATAAAAAACCCGCATCAAAAGATGCGGGTTTTTTATTTTGGCCTCTTACTTTAGAACTTTTGCCAGCTGACCAGTTACAACCAATACTTCAGCGGCGGCCATGTCAGGGGCTAAGAACCTATCTGGTCCTGGGCCACCTGCAGTTTTGCGAAGTAGGTCGATTGCTTTTTGAGTAACTGGTGCTGGGGTAAGTGGCGCACGAAGATCAAGTGCGCGAGCTGCAGTTAAGTATTCGATACTGATGATCTTGGCTAGGTTTGCAACAGCTGTTCGAAGTTTGCGCGCAGCACTCCAACCCATTGATACGTGATCTTCTTGCATCGCTGAACTTGGAATTGAATCAACGCTTGCTGGGACTGCCAAACGTTTGTTTTCTGAAACTAGTGCGGCTTGGGTGTATTGGGCAATCATTAGGCCAGAGTCAACGCCAGGGTCATCAGCTAAGAATGGTGGCAAGCCATGTGAACGGGCTTTATCAAGCATGCGATCTGTGCGACGTTCAGAAATTGAACCTAAGTCAGCTGCTGCGATTGCCAAGAAATCTAGAACGTAAGCAACTGGGGCGCCGTGGAAGTTTCCATTTGAGGATACTCGGCCATCATCTAGAACAACCGGGTTATCTATGGCAGCAGCCAATTCGCGCTGGGCAACGAGGCGAGCGTGCGCAATTGTGTCACGCACTGCGCCAGTTACTTGAGGGGCGCAGCGTAGTGAGTACGCATCCTGCACTTTTGTGTCATCAACTTTGTGAGATTCAACTATCTTACTTTCTTTAAGAGCGTGGAACATGTTGGCAGCACTTGTTGCTTGGCCGGGATGTGGGCGAAGTGGAAGATGTAGTTCAGGTAAGAAAACTTGGTCCGTACCCATTTGTGCTTCAACGCTCATGGCTGCAGTTAGATCAACGCTGTCGCAAAGCATTTCAAGATCCTCAATTGCCATAATCAACATGCCAAGCATGCCGTCGGTTCCATTAATTAGCGCAAGGCCTTCTTTCTCAACTAGTTGAAGTGGTGAGAGACCTGCTGATTTGAGAGCTTCAGCTGCGCTTAGTTGCTTGCCAGATGTATCAACTACTTCACCTTCACCCATTAACACAAGCGCGCAGTGGGCAAGTGGTGCTAAATCGCCACTGCAACCAAGCGATCCAAATTCATGAACCACAGGCGTGATACCTGCATTAAGTAGCGCTGCCATAGTTTCAACAACTACTGGACGAACACCTGTGTGACCTGAACAAAGTGTTTTAAGGCGAAGCAGCATAAGTGCACGCACAACTTCACGTTCAACTGGCGTGCCAAGGCCTGCTGCATGAGAACGAATTAACGAACTTTGAAGTTGTTGGCGAAGTTCGGGTGAAACATGGCGGTTAGCTAAAGCGCCAAAGCCAGTTGAAACTCCATACACCGGGGTTGGGCTTGCGGCAAGTTTGTCGATGTGGGCACGGGTTTTAGCCACAGCATCTAAAGCCTCTTTAGAGATGGTCACCTTGGCATCGTGCCTAGCAACTGCAATAACATCTGCAAAAGTCATTCCAGACGTTTTGATTACTACTTCACTCATGCACTTGCTCCTTTTGTGAACACAACGTTTCCATCTTTCCAAGTTGTCTTAATTAATGGCACACCAGGTCGATATGCAAAGTGCACGTATGTTGGTGCGTTTAGTAAAACCAAGTCTGCATTAGCGCCAACACTTAAATGACCAACATCACTTCGGCGAAGAGACTTAGCCCCACCCATAGTTGCTGCATAGAGTGATTCATCAACACTCATGTGCATCTCGCGAACTGCAAGAGCAATACAAAACGGCATGTTAGATGAGTAACTACTTCCAGGATTGCAATCAGGAGATAGTGCCACGGTGCTTCCTGCATCAAGTAAGTCTCTGGCACGTGGATATAACGGTGAGCGAGTACTGAATTCACAAGCTGGGACTAAACCAGCAACAGTATTACTTTTTGCTAGTGAATTGATGTCATCATCGGTTAAGAAAGTTAGGTGATCAGCTGATGCGCAATCTAAATCAATTGCCATGCCAATTGCATCACCTTGTTCAAGTTGGTTCAAGTGAACTCTTGGCTTTAGCCCTTTAGCAATTCCAGCTTCAAGAATTTTTCTAGTTTGGCTTGTGGTGAATGCCCCTTTGTCGCAAAACACATCAATCCACTTTGAATAAGGCAAGCAGGCATCAAGCATTTGGCCAGCCACTAAATCAACATATGCATCTGGATTTTCAGCAAATTCAGCAGCGACAACGTGCGCACCAAGGAAGGTGACTTCATCGGTTAATTCTGAAGCAACTTCGACACTTCTTTTTTCAGTTTCAACATCAAGGCCATAACCAGATTTGATTTCAATGGTGGTGGTGCCAGATTCTTGCATTTCAGCAATTAGTCGCTGCGCATTGCTTTTTAATTCTTGTTCACTAGCGGACCTAGTTGCCGCAGTTGTCACCTTGATTCCACCAGCGGAATAAGGGATTCCAGCCATGCGGGCGGCGAATTCATTTGATCTGTCACCAGCAAAAATAATGTGGGAATGACTATCAACAAATCCTGGAATTACACAGTCACCTTTGGCATCAATAGCCTGCAAACTTTTGTCGACATTTGATGTTTGCCCAACCCAAGCAACTTTGCCATCAACAATGCTGATTGCGGCATTATTAATAATGCCAAGTTGACCTTCACCGATTTCAGAATTGTTGGTAACAAGTTGACCAATATTGATCAGGCTAAAGTCACCAGTTGGTGTTTTTGACATGATTTAAAGGTAGTCGCCATTTTCTAGCATCGGCACGTGAACATGCTTTGCCTTTGCCACATCAACCGCATGGTCATAACCGGCATCAACGTGACGAATAACACCCATACCTGGGTCATTTGTTAAAACCCTTGCAAGTTTTTGGGCGGCAAGTGGCGTGCCATCAGCAACTGATACCTGGCCAGCATGGATTGATCGGCCAATACCAACTCCGCCACCATGGTGAATTGATACCCATGACGCGCCAGAGGAAATGTTGATCATGGCATTTAGTAATGGCCAGTCAGCAATTGCATCTGATCCATCAAGCATCGCTTCTGATTCACGGTAAGGCGAAGCAACAGAACCACAGTCAAGGTGATCGCGACCAATAACAATGGGCGCACTAACTTCCCCCTTGGCAACTAGATCGTTGAAAGCAACCCCAGCCTTGTCACGTTCGCCATAACCTAACCAACAAATGCGAGCAGGTAGGCCTTGGAATGCAACACGTTCTTGAGCCATGTTGATCCAACGACGTAAGTGTTCGTTTTCTGGGAA
>JBEGOT010000118.1:0-12475 GCA_041181865.1 Actinomycetota bacterium
CTGATGTTGACCAACACCTGATGCGTAAATTGCATCTGGCCCAGCTATCTTGCCAAGACGTTCGATTACATATTGAGGTGAAAGCGTTCCGTCATGAGGTGTTTCATAACCCAATGGGTAAGTTTCACGCCAGTGGTTAAGTGTTCGCCACCAACCAGTTAGATCAGCGCGACGTCCTGCATCAAATTCAGCAGTAACTGCAGGTACTAATTGCAGCAGGGCTTCACGAACATCAGAAACGATTGGGATATCAACTTCACGGTTCTTGCCGATTTCAGCTGGGTCAATATCAATGTGAATTACTTTGGCGCGAGGTGCGAAACTGTCTAACTTCCCGGTGACCCGATCATCAAAACGCGCGCCAAGAGTAATTAATAAATCACTTTGTTGAAGTGCGCCAACTGCGCCAACAGTCCCGTGCATACCAGGCATACCCATGTGTTGTGGGTGGCTATCTGGGAATGCACCGCGTGCCATCAGGGTTGTTACAACCGGAATCCCAGTTAGTTCGGCAAGTTGTCTAAGTTCTGCTGATGCGCGTGAACGAATTACCCCGCCGCCAACGTAAAACACTGGACGATGTGATTCAACAATTAACCGCGCTGCTTCTTTGATCTGGCGACCGTGCGGTTTAGTCGTTGGCTTGTAACCAGGAAGGTCAACAGTTGTTGGCCAGTGAAATTCAGTCTTGTTCTGAAGTGCATCTTTAGTGATGTCAACAAGAACTGGACCTGGACGGCCAGTGCTTGCAATGTGGAACGCTTCTTTAATCGCACCCGGAATATCTTCAGCACGAGTAACTAAGTAGTTATGTTTTGTGATTGGCATTGTGATGCCGCGAATGTCTGCTTCTTGGAATGCATCAGTACCAATTGAGCTTGATCCAACCTGACCGGTGATCGCAACCATCGGAACTGAGTCCATGTGCGCATCTGCGATTGGGGTTACTAAGTTTGTGGCACCTGGTCCACTTGTTGCCATACAAACACCAACGCGACCAGTTGCTGCGGCATAGCCTTCAGCTGCATGGCCAGCACCTTGTTCGTGACGAACCAGAATGTGTCGGACTGACTTTGAGTCCATTAAGGGGTCATAGGCGGGAAGAATTGCCCCACCTGGGATACCGAAGACAACTTCAACATTCGCATGTTCTAGCGAACGGACAAAACTTTCGGCGCCCGAGATTTGCTCAGCCATGGATTACTCCTTTTTTAGAAGCAGGATCGCTACTTCAGTGTTATGTCCACAACGCAGTTGGCTTGACGATTTGATCGCTGCGCCAGATAACTGACTTGTAACAGCAATTGCGCCCGGTTCGTTGGTCACTTACCGATTGCATCGTCACCACATTGTGGTGTTGGTGGTAATACTTTATGCCTTATTTTCACTTCCGTCACATTGGCTTTTGGCTCCTGTCTGGTTTGCCAGACATTATGGGGACCCAAACGATTGTTCGGCTCCAGCCTTTCGATAAATTGTCAGGTAGTGAGATAACAAAATTGCCACTTAGACGTAAAAATCGTTATAAAGACTGATGAAAACGTTACATTTTGGCAATAACGTTTGACCTAACAGACAACGGCGTCAGTAAAGGCAGGCACGGCTAAATGACCACCCAGTACGTATACGACTTCTCGGAAGGCGACAAAGATCAAAAGGATCTTTTAGGTGGCAAAGGTGCAAACCTTGCTGAAATGACTCGCCTTGGTCTTCCCGTACCTCCTGGCTTCACCATTACTACTGAAGCATGCCGTGAATACTTAGCTGCTGGGGCTGAACCGGGTGCTCTTCACGTTCAAGTTACTACTGCGCTTCGCAAACTTGAAGATGATCTTGGAAAAATTCTTGGCGATGCTGAGGACCCACTTCTAGTTTCTGTTCGTTCCGGTGCAAAGTTCTCCATGCCAGGCATGATGGAAACGGTTCTTAATGTTGGGCTTAATGACAAATCAGTTAACGGTCTTGCCAAAGTAAGTAGCAACGAACGCTTTGCTTGGGATTCATACCGTCGCCTTATTCAAATGTTCGGCAAAACCGTTCTTGATATTGAAGGTGAAGTTTTCTCAAACGCACTTCAGCATCTAAAGGATCGTGCAGGTGTCACTTCAGATGTTGACTTATCACCAGATAACTTGCGTGAACTTGTAGATACTTTCAAATCAATTGTTAAAGAACACACTGGCCGCGACTTCCCACAAGATCCTCGCGAACAACTAGACCTTGCAGTACTTGCAGTATTTAATTCCTGGAATACACCGCGTGCTGCGCTCTACCGTCGCCGCGAACGTATTTCACATGATCTTGGAACAGCAGTAAACATCTGTTCAATGGTTTTTGGTAACTTAGGCGACACTTCAGGTACTGGTGTGGCATTCACCCGTGACCCTGCTTCAGGTCAAACTGGCGCATATGGCGACTACCTATCTAACGCCCAAGGTGAAGATGTCGTTGCTGGTATCCGCAACACCCTAAGCCTTGAAGACATGAAGCGTATTGATGAAAAGTCATACACCGAACTAATGGCAATCATGCGAAAGCTTGAAACCCATTACCGCGATTTATGTGACATCGAATTCACCGTTGAAAAAGGCAAACTTTGGATGCTGCAAACCCGTGTGGGTAAGCGCACTGCAGCCGCAGCTTTCCGCATTGCAACCCAACTTGTTGATGAACATCTAATCTCAATGGATGAAGCACTAACTCGAGTAACAGGTAGTCAGCTAGCTCAATTGATGTTCCCGCAGTTTGATTCAGCAAATCAAGTTAAGCCGGTGGCTGTTGGTATGGCCGCCTCACCAGGTGCTGCAGTTGGTCGTGCGGTATTTGATTCAAAAACTGCAGTTGAATGGGCCGAACGTGGCGAACGCGTTGTACTGGTTCGTCGCGAAACAAACCCAGATGATCTTGAAGGCATGATTGCGGCAAACGGTATTTTAACTTCACGTGGTGGCAAGACTTCTCATGCTGCAGTGGTTGCTCGCGGAATGGGTAAAACCTGTGTTTGTGGCGCTGATGAAGTCGATGTAAATGTCAATGAAAAATGTGCTCGCGTAGGCGATCTAGAAATCCGCGAAGGCGACATGATTTCAATCGACGGTTCAACCGGCCAAGTATTCATAGGTGAACTTCAAGTAGTCCCATCCCCTGTTTCTAATTACTTGGAACACGGCCTAGATCACGCGGTTGCAACTGCAGATCACGACACCGCCGAACTTGTTCGCGCTGTTGATCGCATCTTGAAGCATGCGGACAGTGTTCGTCGTTTGCGCGTTCGCACCAATGCTGACACTGCAGATGACTCACGTTGGGCTAGAAAGCTTGGCGCTGAAGGTATTGGCCTTTGCCGCACTGAACACATGTTCCTTGGCGATCGTCGTGTTCTTATTGAACGCGTGATTCTGGCGGGTAATCAAGAAGAACAAAACCAGGCTCTTGAAGCTCTTCTTCCAATGCAGCAAAGTGATTTTGAACAGATCCTTGATGCAATGAATGAATTACCAGTAACGATACGTTTACTTGATCCGCCGCTTCACGAATTCTTGCCGGATCGTTCTGAACTTATGGTCGAAGTAGCTCTTGGTAAAGAACGTGGCCATGATGTTTCACATCAAGAACTACTTCTAGCTGCGGTTGATCGCCTCCATGAATCAAACCCAATGCTTGGTTTACGTGGTGTTCGCCTTGGCATTGTGATCCCTGGTCTTTTCGTTCTTCAGGTTCGCGCAATTGCGCAAGCTGCAATTGAACGGATCCGCCGCGGTGGCCATCCAAAGGTGGAAATCATGATTCCACTTGTTGGCTCAGTAATGGAACTTCACTTAATTCGTGACGAAATCGATCAGGTCATCAAGGAAATCTCAACTCGCGAAAATATCGATCTACAGTTTGCAATTGGAACAATGATCGAATTACCTCGCGCAGCTCTAACCGCCCAGCGTATTGCTGAAGCTGCCGAATTTTTCTCATTTGGCACTAACGACCTAACCCAAACAACTTGGGGCTTTAGTCGCGATGACGTGGAAGCAGCATTCTTTGCTAACTACCTGGATAAAGGTATCTTCACTGTTTCGCCATTTGAATCGCTTGATATCGATGGTGTTGGTGCACTAGTGAAGATTGCAGTTGAAAAGGGTCGCGCCACTCGCCCAGGTATCAAACTTGGCGTTTGTGGTGAACATGGTGGCGATCCAGAATCAATCAAGTTCTTCCATGAAGTTGGCCTTGATTATGTTTCATGTTCGCCTTTCCGTGTACCAGTTGCTCGCCTTGAAGCTGGCCGCGTAAAGGTTCTTCAGGGTTAAATCAAAATAAAAAAGCCGGCCACTTGGCCGGCCTTTTTATTTGTCTTAGTAAGAATCTTGGCAGCAATTAATACAGATGCAGGCTTTGCCTTGGGCTGGTTGTGGAATTGATGCAAGTAGTTCAGCTGAGAAAGTTTCATTGCGGCACCAGCACGGCTGTTCTGGCTGGCCAGTTGCTTTTGCAATTTCAGATTCGCAATTATTTGCTTCGCCACAAAGCGGGCACTTAGTTTGGTCTACATCAACACCCATATTTAAAGTCTATGGATTGGCGCGCACTAACTTGGCTGAAAGTCCCATGTAAATTGCGGCCGCTGCCGGAATTAAAAGAGCCCAGCGAAGCGAGATATAGGTGGAAAGCATTCCAAGTAGCGGCGGGCCAATTAAGAATCCAGCGTAGGAAACGCCACCAACGATCGCTACCGCTTGGGCTGGCGCAATGTGACCCACAAATTTCTTACTCGCAATCTCGGCAGCAGCGCTAAATATCGAAGGAATGATTACCGAAACTCCAAGGCCAAGTAAAGTCCAGCCAATTGTGATTCCAATTGGTTTTCCAATTAATAGACCAAAAGTTAAACCCACACCAGCAATTAGTCCACCAAATCGAACAACTGCTTCTCTTGAAAGTCGTTGAGTTATTTTGTCCCCGCCAAGTCGACCGGCAACCATGGCAGCTGAAAATGCGATGAATGGAATGGTTGAAATAAACGGCGAAGCAAACCAGGTATCCCGAAGCAAAATAGAACCCCAATCAGCAGCTGCGCCTTCACAAAGTGCAGCGCCAAAACCTAAAAGGCCAAGCCAATAGAAAATATGTGGTCGCTCGCGCTCATGCTTTGCCGCAAGATCTTCTTCGTGAATATCAGTTGCTGCTGGCAATAAGTTCTTCGCTACAAATGGCACAACTGCTGTTGAAATCACCGCCAGCATGATTGCCTGGGTTAAATAAGAAATATTTACTTGAGAGAAATAACCACCGATTGCGGCGCCCACTAAACCGCCAACACTAAACCGCGCATGAAAACTATTCATTATGGATGTGCCCGTTAATTTTTCAATCAATGTGCCATGGGAATTCATGGCGATGTCATGAACTGCTACTAGAAATCCAGTTAAGAATAAGGTGACCACAAGCCATGGAACATTAATCATCATGCCCAGCAAAATCACCGCTAAGCCATAAAGCCAGGTCGCGTGAATTAGAACTCGAGCACTTCCGTACTTAGCAGCCAAGTGACCAGCTGGTTTCATCGAAAACAAAATGCCAAGAGATCCAGCGAGCATTACAAGACCAAGTCTTGAATTACTTAGTTCAAAGTGATCGCGGATATCAGGAATGCGTGAGACAAAAAGTCCCATGCTAAATCCGTTATAAATGAACGCAAAGTGGACAGTCCACTTAGCTCTTTTTAGTTGAACCTCAGAAAATTCTGAGGCCAAATTAGTCACAAACAGCGCCTTTGGAAGCTGAGCCAACTAGTTGGGCATACTTATGCAGAACGCCGCGATCGAATTTATGTGGCACAACTTTCCAAGAATTGCGACGTTCTTGAAGTACTGGGTCATCGACTAAAAGTTCTAAACGTCCACTTGGAATATCAATGCGAACGCGGTCACCATTTTGCACAAATGCAATCGGTCCACCTTCATAAGCTTCAGGAGATACGTGACCAACGCAAAGACCAGTCGTGCCACCGCTAAAGCGACCATCGGTAATAAGTAACACATCTTTTCCTAGTCCAGCACCCTTGATGGCGCCAGTGATCATCAGCATTTCGCGCATACCTGGACCGCCCTTAGGTCCTTCGTAACGAATAACTACTACATCACCAGATTGAATGTCACCTTTTTCAAGTGCATCCATTGCCGCGCGTTCACGTTCAAATACTTTTGCTGGACCTTCAAAAACATCAACTGGAATACCAGCGCTTTTACAAACAGCGCCTTCAGGTGCAAATGAACCTTCAAGCATGGTTAAGCCACCAACTCCACCGATTGGATTCTTAACTGCGTGCAGGATTGTGCCATCTGGATCAGGTGATGCAATCGCTTCAAGGTTTTCAGCCATTGTTTTACCAGTAACTGTCATGCAGTCACCATGGATTAAACCTGCATCATAAAGAGCGCGAAGTACAACTGGTACGCCGCCAACTTTGTCTACATCGCTCATCACGTAACGACCAAATGGTTTCACATCAGCTAGCAATGGAACTTTTGCACCAATACGCTTAAAGTCAGCTAACGATAAGTCCACATTTGCTTCGTGGGCGATTGCTAATAAGTGCAGAACTGCATTTGTTGAACCGCCAAATGCCATCACTACAGCAATTGCATTTTCTAAAGATTTCTTGGTGATGATGTCACGGGTAGTTATCCCCTGGCGAATTAATTCGACAACCGCTTCACCTGATGCGATCGCGTAACTATCGCGGCGACGGTCAACAGATGGTGGCGCAGCTGACCCAGGAAGTGACATACCCATCGCTTCAGCAGCTGATGCCATTGTGTTTGCAGTGTACATACCACCACAAGCACCTTCGCCCGGGCAGATGGCTCGTTCAATTCGATCAACGTCTTCTTCGCTCATTAGGCCGCGAGCACATGCGCCGACAGCTTCGAATGCATCAATGATGGTCACATCGCGATTGCTACCATCAGAAAGAGTTACATTTCCAGGAAGAATTGATCCGGCATAAACGAATACAGATGCAACATCTAACCTGGCTGCAGCCATCAACATGCCTGGTAGCGATTTATCGCAACCAGCAAAATTAACCATTCCATCTAGGCGTTCGGCGTTCATCACGGTTTCAACTGAATCAGCGATGATTTCACGGCTAACTAGTGAGAAGTGCATACCTTCGTGGCCCATCGAGATGCCATCGGAAACTGAAATGGTGCCAAACTGCATTGGGAAACCACCGGCTTTAAGCACACCTTCTTTTGATGCTTTAGCTAGGCGATCCAAAGACAAATTACATGGCGTAATTTCATTCCATGAAGATGCGATACCAATTTGTGGTTTAGCAAAATCTTCATCGCCCATACCGACTGCTCGAAGCATTCCTCGAGCGGCAGCGCGCTCTAGACCATCGGTTACAACTTTGCTTCGCGGTTTCATTTCTGGCATGAATCAAATCTACCGCCTTGGCGAACTTACTTAGTAATCACGCATTCAAGAGGTTTTCCACTTAGCCAAAGGTCAAGCTGTGAATGAATACGCTTGATCGCGCGGCGCTCAAATATGTCTGTGTCCCCACCAAGGTGAGGTGTGATCAGACAATTTGGTGCTTGCCAAAGTGGATGGTCGGCTGGAAGTGGCTCAGGATCTGTCACATCAAGTGCGGCCATAATTTTGCCCGACTTTAGTGCCTTAACAAGTGCATCTGTCACAACGACTGGGCCTCGAGCAACATTTACAAGTAGTGCCCCTGGCTTCATTAGATTTAAGAAATTTTCGTCTACTAACCCGCGAGTGCCTTCATTTAGTGGCACAGTCAAAATAATTACATCGGCACTTGGAATAAGTTTTGGTAATTCCGAAATTGAATGCACGTATTCCCTAGCGTGAGTAGCAACCGCCGTCACTTCACATTTGAAAGGCAAAAGGCGACTTTCAGTTGCCTTACCTACGCCCCCATAACCAATTAGTAAAACGTTTTTATCGGCTAGCGAGTGGCTAAAGCCATGACCCCATTCGCTTTTTGCCTGCAAGTGAACTGACTTAGGAATTTCGCGAAGTGTGGCAAGTATTAACGAAAGTGCCATTTCAGCTGTGCTGTCATCGTGTACTCCAGCTGCATTACAAAGTGTCACACCTTCAGGAATATGCGGTAGCACGTTATCAAAGCCTGCAGTTAGCAACTGAAAAACTGATCCTGATTTGATATGCGAAAGTGCATACTTAGCTTCATCTGGATTTGCTAGGTAAGGCAAAATGGTGAAATCTGAAGAATTTAAAACTTCATGTGGCAAAGCTGTTGCATCTTCACTGAAAGTAATTTCAATGTCTGATGGAAAGGGGTAACCTTTCAAAACCCATTCAGGGCCAATCAAATGCCTAGTCATAGTGACTATTGTGCCCTGCCAATGGAAATAAGGACTATCTGCATGCAACTATTAGCCTATGAAAGATTCGATTGGCACATCTCATGACTTGGGATTCAGTTCAATACCAGAACTCAAAAAACTGTTAAGTAATCGTGAATTATCTCCATCTGAATTGATGGCGGAATTAACCAACCGGATTGTAGAAATTGATGATTGCGAAAAAGGGCTTAATTCTGTACTAGCCATTAATCAGCAAATCGGGAATGAATCTCAAGATTTTGCTGCTCCGTTAGGCGCAATACCCCTTCTGATAAAAGACAACATTGAGGCAATTGGGCTTCCCGCAACTGCCGGATCACTTGCATTAAAGAATAGACCTGTCTCCCAGGACGCTCCACTTGTTAAGACTCTTAAAGAAAATGGCGCATTAATTTTGGGAAGCACAAATTTATCCGAATGGGCAAACATAAGATCTGGTAGTTCAACTAGCGGTTGGTCTGCCGTCGGTGGTTTAACTGCAAATCCTTGGAAATTAGGTCACAGTGCAGGTGGAAGCTCTTCAGGTTCTGGGAGTGCAGTCGCAGCTGGATTAATTCCCGCTGCAATCGGAACAGAGACCGACGGTTCGATTGTTTGTCCTGCCTCCCTAAATGGCGTTGTTGGAATTAAGCCAACAGTTGGCAAGATTTCCACAGATCGCATTGTGCCAATCAGTTTCAGTCAAGATAGTCCGGGTCCGATTGCCCGAAATGTTCACGATGCACTAATTGTTTTAGAAACCTTGACAGGTGAGTCCAACTTGGTCACTGCAAGTAAAGACGAATCAAAGTTACGTGTGGGAGTTGTCAGAGAATGGTTAACTTCAGATCAAGCCACAAATGATATTTTCGAAAATCAATTGACTGAGTTAACTAAGTCTGGAATCGAATTATTTGAAATTAAAATTGAACCATTTCCTGAGGAAGCCGGCTCGGATGAACTCACAGTGTTAATGCATGAACTTAAATTCACAATGGATGCCTACTTAGCAAAACGGCATGGTCAAGGTGCTAAATCATTAGCTGATGTCATCGCCTTTAATCTTGAAAATAGTGAATACGAGCTGAAGTATTTTGGTCAAGAATATTTTGAACTTGCGCAGGCAACAGATGGTTTATCTGAGAAATATCACGAAGCCCGTTCTCGCAATTTGGGTTGGGCAAAAAATAAAGTTTTAGACCCAGCACTCTCTCAGGTAGATGTGTTAATCGGAATTCCATACGGTCCAGCCTGGAAAAGCGATTTAATAAATGGCGATGACTTTGAGTCAGCAAGTTGGATGACGCATGCTCCTGCTATTACTGGGTATCCAATAGCTTCACTACCTATGGGTTTTGTCTCTGGATTACCAGTAGGCCTTGGCGTGATCGCCAAAGCAAATGAGGAAGATAAGTTAGCAAAAGCACTTGGGCAATTTGAACGAGTTTTGGGATTTAAAAACTTAATCCCAACTTTTATTGGCTAACGCCGAGTCTTTCAAATAGTAATTCTCGTACGCGCGCGGCATCTGCCTGTCCACGGGTTGCTTTCATCACAGCGCCAACTACTGCGCCAGCTGCTTGAAGTTTGCCCGACTTAATCTTTTCGGCAACTTCTGGGTCTGCTGCTAAAGCTGCATCAATAGCTTCAATGAGTGGGCCATCATCGGAAACAACAGCTAGTCCGCGTTTTGCGACAACTGCATCAACATCAGTTTCACCAGAAAGCAATCCATCAATTACTTGGCGGGCTAACTTGTCATTTAGTGAACCATTGGCAATCAGGGTTTCAATGCGAAGTAAGTGTGCTGGTGTAATTGAAAGTGAATCAAGTTCAACGCCGCGGTCATTTGCAATACGTGAAAGTTCGCCAGTCCACCACTTGCGAGCGGCCGTCTGGCTAACTCCGGCGTTGATCGCTTCCAAAATAATTTCAAGCGCGCCGGCATTAATTACCGTCTGCATTTCAATTTCAGAAATACCCCACTCGCCCATTAATCGAGTGCGACGAACAGCAGGGTTTTCTGGAAGAGTCTTGCGAAGTTCGTCAACCCATTCACGTGATGGTTCGATTGGAAGTAGATCTGGTTCTGGGAAGTAGCGGTAATCTTCAGCCTGTTCTTTTGAACGACCAGATGTTGTGATGCCCGTATCTTCATGCCAGTGGCGAGTTTCTTGAACGATTTTCTCACCGGCTGTTAAACGAGCAGCTTGTCTTGTAATTTCATAGCGAACTGAACGCTCTACCGAGCGAAGTGAGTTCACATTCTTTGTTTCAGAACGAGTACCAAACTGAGCTGTTGGACTTTCGCGTAAAGATAAGTTCACATCACACCTAAGTGAACCCTGTTCCATCTTCACATCCGAAACTTCAAGAGCACGAAGGATGTCACGAAGCGCTGCCACATAAGCCTTAGCAACTTCTGGGGCATACTTGCCAGTGTTTTCAATTGGCTTTGTGACGATTTCAATTAACGGAATGCCCGCACGGTTGTAATCAACAAGTGAGTAATCAGCGCCATGGATACGACCTGTTGCGCCACCCATGTGTGAATTCTTACCAGTGTCTTCTTCCATGTGAGCACGTTCGATATCCACACGGAAAGTCTTTCGACCTTCATCTGTGTCAACATCAACATCTAGGTAGCCATTGAATGCGATCGGCTCGTCATACTGTGATGTTTGGAAGTTTTTAGGCATGTCTGGATAGAAATAGTTCTTACGAGCAAAGCGACACCAGGTTGCAATCTCACAGTTAAGAGCTAGCCCAATGCGAATTGCTGATTCGACGCCAATTTTGTTAACGGCTGGAAGTGCACCGGGTAAACCTAAACAAACGGGACAAACTTGCGTATTTGGTTCGCCGCCAAATTCAGTCGAACAACCACAAAACATTTTGGTTTTTGTGCCAAGTTCAACGTGAACTTCTAGACCCAATACTGGATCAAATTTTGCGATTGCTTCATCAAATTTCATTGTTGGCTCGCTCATTTGCCACCAACCAATTCTGGAATTTGATCAATTAAATGGCCGCCCCATTTATTTACTAATTCACGCTCAATTGCAGCGCCAACGTTATATAAACGCTCATCTGCCATAGCTGGAGCAATAATCTGCATACCGACTGGCAAGTTATCTTCTGCTGCTAAACCAATCGGCAATGACATACCTGGCAGACCAGCTAAGTTGACTGGGATTGTGGCGATGTCATTTAAATACATGGCAAGTGGATCGTCTAGTTTTTCACCAATCTTGAATGCTGTTGTTGGCGCAGTAGGTGAAATAAGTACATCTACTTTTCCAAAAGCATTTTGGAAATCGCGCTTGATTAATGTGCGAACTTTTTGGGCTTGGCCGTAGAACGCGTCATAGTAACCAGCAGAAAGTGCATAAGTACCAAGAATAATTCGGCGAATAACTTCGCTACCAAACCCAGCAGCTCTTGTTGCGCTCATAACCTGTTCAACAGATTTTGTGCCATCATCGCCAACGCGCAAACCAAAGCGAATGCCATCGTATTTGGCTAAATTACTTGACGCTTCGCTTGGTTGAATTAAGTAATAAGCACCAAGTGCGTAAGGGAAACTTGGGCAAGAAACTTCAATAACTTCAGCGCCAAGGCTTTCGATAATTTGCTTTGCTTCTTCAAATCTTGCAATAACCCCTGCTTGGTAACCTTCCCCGCCAAGTTCTTTGATGACACCAATTTTCTTCCCTTTGATGTCACCAAGTTTGGCTGCTTCAACCACAGCGGGAACTGGTTTGTTAATAGAAGTTGAATCTTTTGGATCATAACCAGCAATAACACTGTGCAATAAAGCTGTATCAAGAACAGTTCGAGCACATGGGCCTGCTTGATCAAGTGAAGAAGCAAGTGCAATTAAGCCATAGCGACTTACGCCACCATAAGTTGGCTTAACACCAACTGTTCCGGTTACTGCAGCTGGTTGGCGAATTGAGCCACCAGTATCTGAACCAATTGACATAGGAGCTTCAAAAGCAGAAATACAAGCAGATGATCCACCACCTGAGCCACCGGGGATTCGTTCTAAATCCCAAGGGTTGTGTGTTGGGCCAAATGCTGAATGTTCAGTCGATGAACCC
>JBEGOT010000119.1:0-20174 GCA_041181865.1 Actinomycetota bacterium
CAGATGCTTACCAATTCCTAGCACGAGAGCACCACATTGTTGGCCAGCTTGCTGAAATGGTTAAAGCACGTCCTGAAGAATTACCTGATCGCATTGGCGCAATGCTTTCAAAACTAAAAGATGCAGAACGCCAAATTGCAAAGGCTAAATCAGCAGCGCTAACAGAAAAACTTGGTGAACTTGTTGGTACGCCAGAAGTTGTGAATGGAACCAGCGTTTACCGTTTCATTGCCCCAAGTGGAACTGAAGCAAGCCAGGCTCGCGATCTAGTGACAAGTGCCAAAGGTTTTGTAAAGACAACTAACTATGTTTTGGTTGGCGCGGTTGTGGAACCAGACAAAGTTAGCGTTGTTGTCACAGTTGATGCGAATGCAAAATCTGCAGGCATTAGTTCAGCTGATGTGCTTAACGCAATGATGGCAAAACTAGATGGTCGTGGTGGCGGTAACGCCGACATGGCTCAAGGTGGCGGCTCTAAAGTTTCTGCAGTTACCGATGCATTTAACAGCGCTTTGGAAGTAGTTCGTGATCACACCAAGTAAAGGTGTTCGATTAAGTGTTGATGTCGGCACAGTTCGCGTGGGTGTTGCTAGGTGTGATCGAGATCAAATCATGGCTTCACCAGTTGCTACTTTGAGTGGTGAAGAAACTGCGATCGAGGAACTCATTGCTCTAGCAGTTGAGTACAGCGCTGAACTTATTTATGTAGGCAAGCCCATTTCCCTAAATCAAGCTCACACTGCTTCAACTGAAATGGCAATCGCATTTGCCCAACATTTGGCAAGTACAAGTCCAATTCCAGTCCACTTGGTGGATGAAAGATTAACGACAGTTTCTGCCCAAACCCAATTGCACGCATCTGGTAAATCAACAAAACAATCAAAAAATGTCATTGATCAGATAGCGGCTGTTGTGTTGCTCGATCATGCAATTGCTATCGAAAAATCAACAGGTAATCTTGCAGGAGAGTTAGTTCACCCTCAGGAAAGTGCCTAATTGTGAGTAGACGAAAAAGCACACAAAATCAAAAGTCACCATTTAAAAAGATTGTTATTGGTCTTGTCGCACTTGCTGTTGTTTCCTTCGCTGGAAAGTCTTTAGCTGGATTTATTTCAGGTCCGCCAGATTTCAAGGGACCTGGTCAAGGATCTGTACAGATTGAAATCGTCGAGGGTGATTCACTTGCCAAGATTGGCAATAATTTGAAAGCTGCTGGAGTTGTTAAGTCTGTAGATGCATTTACCCAAGCAGCAACTGCAAATCCAGAAAGCCAAAGAATTTCAGCAGGTTTTTACAACATGCTTTTAGAAATGAAAGCAAGTGATGCAATTCTTCGATTACTTGATCCGTCTGCAAAAGTTGTGACAAAGGTAGTGATTCCTGAAGGTAAACGAGCTGCAGATATTATCCAACTAATCTCGACATCGACTGGAATTCCGGTTGCAGATTTTGAAGCAATCGCTGCAGATCCTAGTGTTCTTCCACTTCCTGAATACGCAGGCGGAAAAATTGAAGGCTTCCTTTTCCCAGCAACTTATGAATTCCCTCCAGGTACCACAGCCCTATCTGCATTAACTGCAATGGTAGAAAAGTTCAATTCTGTTGCTAAAGAAATTGATTTAGTTGGAACAGCCGAAGGTTTTGGCAGAACTCCATATGAAATCCTGACTATTGCCTCACTTCTTGAAGTTGAAGGCCATCCGCGTGACTTTGAAAAGGTTGCTCGAGTTGTTTACAACCGCCTGGCTAAACCGATGCGACTTGAGTTTGATTCGACAGTTAACTACGGTCTTGGTCAAACAGACGTGATAATTACTAGTGATCTATTAGCCAAAGACACTCCTTACAACACCTACAAAAATGATGGGTTAACACCAACACCAATTGGTAACCCAGGAGTTGCATCTATAAAAGCTGCGATGAATCCCGCTGATGGTGATTGGCTCTTTTTCATTACTGTTGATCTTGAAACTCAGGAAACAAAGTTCACTTCTTCATATTCTGAATTCTTGGTGTTTAAGGATGAGTTCTTGGCATATTGTGATGCAAATCCTGGAGTTTGTTTCCAATGAGATTAGCTGTACTTGGCAGTCCAATTTCACATTCGCTTTCACCTGTCTTGCATAAAGCGGCTTACGCCCAATTAGGTCTGCCACACACATTTGAGGCAATTGATGTAAACGTCGAAGAATTCAAAACATTCTTTTCAAGTATTGATGATCAATGGCTTGGGTTTTCGATCACCATGCCATTAAAAGAAATAGCTTTTGAAGTTGCTACAAAAGTTACAAATGTCGCAAAACAAACGGGTGCGATCAATACTTTGGTTCTAAAAGATGGCGTGCAAGCAGATAACACCGATGTTTATGGCATATCAAAATCACTTCGCAATGCTGGCTGCACCAATCCAAAGACAGCCACCATTATCGGAGCAGGTGCAACAACTCGCTCAGCAATTGCCGCGCTTGCTGGTTTAGGCGTTGAAGGCATTTTGATTATTGCCAGGAATGCCCAAAAGAGTGCCACGTGTATTGATCTTGGCAATGAGCTGGGGATAAGTATCGATGCGACTACCAGCGTTGAAGATAAGTTCTTTGCAACTGATGTAACAATCAATGCAACGCCAATTGGGGTAGCAGATGATTTTGTTACAAATCTAACTTCAGCGAGGGGTGTACTACTTGATGTGGTCTATAACCCTTGGCCAACTAAATTAGCAGCGGCATGGAAAGCAAAAAATTTAACGGCAGTGCCTGGACATCAAATGTTGTTAAATCAAGCTGTTCGCCAAATAGAGCTTTTCACTGGACAGATTCCAGATGCGCAAATTATGCAAGATGCGATGTTTACAGAAATGAAAGATCGCGGTCAACAGATCAGCTAACTGAAGGTGAACTTTTGTGCTGCCCTTTATAGTTTTCATAATTGGTTCTGTCGTTCTTTCGGTTATTGATTTTCAATTACACAGATTGCCAAACCGGATCGTATTAGCCCTAATTGCTTCAATAGTTGTTGCACTCACCATTCAAAATGGTTCGAATCTCTTAAGCGGATCACTGGAGATCGCATCGCTGTATTTCTTTATCTTCTTCGGATTGGCAGTAATTTCCAAAAATGCGATTGGATTTGGCGATGTTAAATATTCATTTGCATGTGGCCTTATAGTTGGAGTTTATGTGTCTGGTTCATGGCTAGCGATTCTATGGTCGATGTTCGCGCTTGCAGCGATTGTTTCAATTGCATTGATTACGCTAGGTAAGTTGAATCGCTTCGATCGAATTGCTTTTGGCCCCTACATGGCTATTTCTACAATCGCCTTCGTGGCAAATTCGCTTGGACGAGCAAATGCATGAAAGAATAGACAAATGTTGCGTTGGCTTACTGCAGGTGAATCTCATGGTCCTGCGCTGACTGCAATCATTGAAGGTCTTCCTGCTGGCATTGAAGTTACAACTGCTGACATCAATACCGGCCTGGCTCGTCGTCGCCTTGGTTTTGGACGCGGCGCCAGACAAAAATTTGAAGAAGATGAACTAACCATCACTGGCGGTGTTCGCCATGGCATTAGCCAAGGTGGACCAATTGCTTTAACAATTGCAAATTCTGAATGGCCTAAATGGGAGGCAGTAATGTCTGCTGATCCTGTTGATAGCGCGGATCTTGATAACTTAGCTCGCAACGCTCCACTTACACGTCCACGTCCAGGACATGCTGATCTTGCTGGAATGCAAAAGTACTCACTGGATGATGCTCGGCCGATACTTGAACGTGCCAGCGCTCGTGAAACTGCAGCCAGAGTTGCATTGGGTGTCGTTGCGAAGAATTTTCTTAAACAAGTTGCTGGCATCGAAGTGTTTAGTCATGTTGTTTCAATCGGAAGTGTTGAAACTGACACAGATCAACTTCCCAAGCCAAGTGACTTATCAAAAATTGATGAAGATCCAGTTCGCTGTTTCTCACCGTCAGCAAGTGTAAAAATGCAAGAAGAGATCAAGAGTGCACATGATGATGGTGACACCCTAGGTGGCGTAGTTGAAGTTATCGCTACAAACGTTCCAGTAGGACTTGGATCACACGTGCATTGGGATCGACGCCTTGATAGCAAACTTGCTGCTTCTCTCATGGGTATTCAAGCAATTAAAGGTGTTGAGGTTGGCGATGGATTCACTTCAGCAAGACGACGTGGGTCAGTTGCGCACGATGAGATTTTCAATGAGGGCGGAAAATTAGTTCGCTCAACAGGCCGAAGTGGTGGCACAGAAGGCGGAATGTCTAACGGTGAATTGCTTCGCGTACGCGCAGCAATGAAACCTATTTCTACTGTGCCAAAGGCGCTTGCGACAGTGGATGTTGCAACAGGTGAAGCAGCGACCGCAATTAATCAAAGATCTGATGCTTGTGCTGTTCCTGCAGCTGGCGTAATCGCTGAAGCAATGGTGGCTCTAGTACTAGCTGATGCTTTGCTTGAGAAGTTTGGTGGCGATCATGTCAGTGAAACAAAACGTAATCTAGATTCGTTTCTAGCTAATCTAAAGATCTAACATGCCGATCGTTTTAATCGGTGTGCCGGGTGCTGGAAAAAGTACTGTCGGCCAACTTTTAGCTGAAAAACTAAATGTAAATTTTGTTGATACGGACTTAGTAATCGAACAAAAAGCCGGTAAATCTATTTCAGATATTTTTGTGCAAGATGGCGAACCAGTATTTAGGGCGCTTGAAAAACAAGTTGTAGCCGATGCAATTTCTTATGACGACTTTGTTGTTTCAGTTGGTGGCGGGGCGCTAATGGATGCTGACACCCGAGAACTTGTGAAAAAGCAAGAGTGCGTATGGCTACAAGCCGGACTATCTCAGGCTGTCGATCGCGTTGGCATGAATAAGAATCGTCCGCTTTTACTGGGCAATGTTCGCGGCCAATTAGCTGATCTGATGGCGGCACGTGAACCGCTTTACATTGAATGCGCCAAACATGTGGTGGATACAAATAACATGACTCCTGACCAAGTTGTTGAACAAATTATTGAAACGGTAGGCAAGTAGGCATGAGCACTATCAATGTGGCAGCTGAACACACTTACCCAGTTGTTATTGGTCGCAATCTTTTAGATCAAATTCAATCCCACATAACCGGAGCGGATCGAGTTGCAGTAATTCATCCGCGGGCTCTTCGTGAAACTGGTGAGTTGATTCGCAGTTCACTTTCAGGAGCGACTTCGATTGCAATAGAAATTCCAGAAGCAGAGGAGGCAAAGACTTCAGCTGTTTTGGAATTTTGTTGGATGGCCCTAGGTCAAGCAGGTTTTACTCGTAATGACATTGTTATTTCCGTTGGCGGCGGTGCAACAACAGATTTAGCTGGATTTGTTGCAGCAACTTGGCTTCGCGGAGTTCGGGTAATCCACATTCCAACCACTTTGCTTGGCATGGTTGATGCTGCAATTGGTGGCAAGACGGGAATTAACACCGAAGAAGGCAAGAACTTAGTTGGTAGTTTTCATTCACCAACTGCTGTGCTTTGCGATCTAAACGCACTAGCGAGCATGAGCGAAAACGATTACATCGGTGGTTTAGCCGAAGTAATTAAAGCGGGATTTATTAGAGATCCACGAATTCTTGAATTAATTGAATCAAATCCATCTGGTGCAAAGAGTCCTGAATGGGAACACACTGAAGAAATCATTACTAGATCTATTCAGGTAAAATCCGACGTAGTCAGTGGCGACCTAAAAGAATTACTGGGAACAAATGTTGGCCGTGAAATCTTAAATTACGGTCACACTTTTGGTCATGCGATTGAACGTAATGAAAAATACAGCTGGCGGCACGGTGCGGCAGTGAGTGTTGGAATGGTTTATGTCGCAAATCTTGCGAATCTAACTGGTCATCTTTCTGATGACCTGGTTAACCGCCATAGATCAGTTTTAAGTGCCGTTGGTTTGCCAATTAATTACCGTAGTGGTGCCTGGAATGAATTACTTGCCGCCATGAAAGTTGATAAAAAATCACGTGGTGACATTTTGAGATTTGTGATTTTAAACGACATCGCTAAACCTGCGATATTAGAAGGCCCTGATCCAGCGTTGCTATTTGCTGCATACGAAAACTTAGTGCAGGGTTAAGTCATGGCAAAAGTATTAATTCTCAATGGACCAAACTTGGACAAGTTGGGTACGCGTGAGCCAGAAATCTACGGCACATTAACTCTTGCTGATATCAAATCTGCTTGCCAAGCTAAAGCGGCTGAACATGGAATAGAAATTGATTTTCGTCAATCCAATTCTGAAACTGATTTAATCGAATGGCTTCATGAGGCTGCAAGTCAAAAGTTGCCAGTCATTATTAACCCAGCTGCGTTTACACATTACTCAGTAGCAATACGTGATGCCGCTGCACTCTTAGAAGCGCAACTAATTGAAGTGCACATCAGCAATCCGATTGCTCGTGAAGAATTTAGACACACATCATTAATTTCTGGACTTGCAAAAGGAACTATCTCTGGTTTCGGCGTTAATAGTTACCTACTTGCCATCGATGCGTTAGCTGCAGATTTAAAGAAGTAATGATTCGCCTTGAACAAATTCGGGCCAAACTAAGTGATGACGAATCACTCTTAGTTAGTAACCCAGTTAACATCAGATACCTTTCTGGCTTTACTGGGAGTAATGGCCTACTGCACATCTCGAAATTAACAGCCCATCTTTATACAGATAGCCGTTATGAACTTCAGGCAGCAAAAGAAGTAAGTGAATTTGAAGTCATAATTTCTCAAGACATTTGGCATCAAATTACTAAAGGTATTTCAAGTACAGTTTTATGCATCGAGGCAAAACATCTAACCGTTGGAAAACTTGCTGGATTAAAACAAGAAATGCCAAAGCTAAGATTCAAGGAATGCTCTGATTTAATTGAGCAATTGCGAATCAGTAAAGATTCAACTGAAATTGAATCGATCACAAAAGCTTGTGAAATTTCCGTGGAAGCATTGCGACAACTGACTGAACTAAAACTAATTGGCAAAACTGAACTTGAATTGGCAACTTGGCTAGAGCGAAAGATGATCGATCTAGGTGCATCAGATAAGGCTTTCAACACAATCGTGGCAAGTGGGCCAAATAGTGCGATCCCACATCATCAACCGACTTCAAGACAAATCGCAGTGGGTGATTTACTAAAAATCGATTTTGGTGCTGATTATCGAGGTTATAAATCAGATTGCACTAGAACTTTTTCAATTGGCAAAACTCAGACCTGGCAAAAAGAAATTTATGTTGCTGTGCGCGATGGACAGTTAATCGGCAGGAAACTAGTGGCAGCAAATACCAAGATTTCTGATATTGATGCTGGTGTGCGCAATCAAATACAACAAAGTGGATTTGGTCAGTACTTCACTCATGGATTAGGCCACGGTGTTGGTCTTGAAATACATGAAGATCCGTTTTTGAGTGCAAAAACAGCCGATAAGATAACGGAGGACATGGTGATCACCGTCGAGCCAGGAATTTATTTGGCAGAACGTGGCGGCGTGAGAATTGAAGACACTGGTGTTATCAAATCCAGTGGCTATGAAGTTCTAACCAAGTTCACATACGAATTACTTGAGCTAGCGTAGATAAAGGATAAGTCGTGGCATCGACAAATGATCTGAAAAATGGTCTGGTACTAAACATTGACGGTCAACTTTGGACCGTAATTGAATTCCAGCATGTTAAGCCTGGTAAGGGCCCAGCATTCGTACGTACCAAACTAAAGAATGTAATCACCGGCAAAGTTGTCGATAAAACATTCAACGCTGGAGTTTCAGTTGAAACAGCTGATGTTGATAAGCGCGACATGCAGTATTTATACCGCGATGGCGATAACTGGGTATTCATGGATCTAAAGTCATACGACCAGTACTCACTTTCAAATGAACTAGTTGGCGATAACGCACAGTGGATGCTTGAGAACCAAGAAGCGATTGTGGCTATATATGAAAATGCACCAATTTATCTTGAATTACCACCAAACGTTGAATTAACCATCACCTATACCGAACCAGGTCTACAAGGAGATCGTTCAAATTCAGGTACCAAACCGGCAACACTTGAAACGGGCGCTGAAATTAAAGTTCCACTTTTCATTGAAAATGGCACCAAGGTAAAAGTTGATACTCGTGACGGCTCATACCTTGGCCGTATTAACGACTAGTGCGTACCAGAACTAAAGCTAGACAACGTGCTGTTGAGGCATTGTTTGAGGCTGAACAACGCTCAGTAAGTGTAAATGAAGTACTTGAACGTAACCCTGCTGTAAATGATTACGCGGTAGCAATCGCAAAAGTAACCGAAGACAACCTTGCCCGAGTGGATGATGTAATAAACACTTACTCAAGTGACTGGCCAATTAATCGAATGCCAGCGGTTGATCGTGCCATTCTTCGAGTCGCAGTTGCTGAACTCATTTATGAAAAAGATCTAGACAGTTCAGTGATAATTTCTGAAGCAGTTGAAATCAGTGAAAGTTTAAGTACGCCAGATTCTGGAAAATTTATTAACGGTTTGCTTGGCAACATTGCTGCAATTCGAGAAACACTCGGCTCACTGTAATTCTGGTGCCCTGGGTGGGATTCGAACCCACACTGAACGGTGTTTGAGACCGCGCTCTCTGCCAGTTGGAGTACCAGGGCGTGCCTCACTAGGTTATCGGGTTTGATGCAAGTGATTGACCGTAGGCTTGGTCTATGACTCTTGGCCGCATAGTTGTCGCAGATGATGAATCCATCATCCGGATGGATCTTTCCGAAATGCTAAAGGCTGCAGGTTACGAAGTTGTCGGCCAAGCCGGCGATGGGGAAAAGGCATTACAACTTATCCAAGAACTAAATCCAGATGTTGCAGTTCTTGATATCAAGATGCCGCTAATTGATGGCATCGAACTAACTCGCTTAGTTCGAATGCAAACACCAGTTGTTTTACTAACAGCATTTGGTCAAAAAGATATGATCTCTGGCGCCACTGAAGCTGGCGTCATGGGTTATTTACTTAAGCCTTTCAATGAAGCTGAAGTAATAGCCGCTATTGAAATTGCTAGAAGCCGACATGCTGAATGGAGCGGTCTTAAGGAGACCCTTGAGACACGAAAGATATTAGATAGGGCAAAAGGACTTCTTCAAGCAAAATTGAATTTGACAGAACCTGAAGCCTTTAGGTGGATTCAGAAAGCTGCAATGGATCGTCGCTTATCGGTAAAAGAAATTGCCGAAAGTGTTATTGAAGAGCTAGGGAAGTAGGCCAAAATAAACGTTTGGACTATCCCTAATGCTTTAAGTTTTTTAAGGCTTCTTGGAGTTCCAGTTTTTTTCTGGCTGATTGTGGCCAAAGAACAAGATGGAATTGCGCTAGTAGTTCTTGTAGTTAGTGCTTTCACAGACTGGCTTGATGGGTACTTAGCAAGAAGGCTGAAGCAATTTAGCCGTCTTGGTGAACTCATGGATCCACTTGCTGATCGACTCTATATTTTTGCAGCGATTGTGGCGCTTTATGTTCGCGAAATCTTGCCACTTTGGGTTTTAGTGGCATTGGTCCTAAGAGATCTTTCACTGAGTGGACTGCTAATTTATTTGAAGCGATTCGGCATTACTGGTCTGCCAGTTCACTTCCCAGGTAAAGCTGCAACTATGAATCTGCTTTACGCCCTTCCACTCATGTTGCTATCAACTTTCGATGGTCTATTTGGCCAGATTGCACACAATGTTGGATGGGCATTTTTAATTTGGGGCGTATCGATGTATTGGTACGCAGGATTTTTATACTTTAAACAAGTTCACGATTTGGATTTAAAGTGACCGCCCAATTAGATGCGCTACTTGCTGATGCAATAGCACCAGATTACGAACTTGGCCAAGAACGTAAAATCGGCACTTCACGTGTTATTGCTGCAATTTTTGGTGCAACAGTTGTTACATTCATGCTTGGCGTTGCGATTGTTGATGCCAGAACAAATGCAAGTGGCAATAGATCAACACACGATGCATTAGTGAGTCGCATTTCAGACACCACAGCACGCGTAAATGCAGTTGAACAAGATATGTTGCAGGCAAGTAAAGATCTTCAGGCAGCGGAGCAAGCAAAACTTGCTGGAACTTCTCTAGGCGCACAGGCACAAATCCGACTCGAGCAGCTTCGCAAAGCTGCAGGTTTCACAGAAGCTTTTGGACTGGGGATCGCGGTAACTCTAAATGATTCACAGGTTGATTCAGCTATCCCGAATTCAGCAACTGAGTCTGGAACTGTTGTTGATAGTGACCTGCAGATGGTGGTTAATGGCTTATGGCAAGCAGGTGCAACTGCAATTGCCATAAACGATCATCGATTAACAAGCAACTCAGCGATCAGATCAGCAGGTCAGGCAATTCTTGTTGATTACCGTCCGCTTGTTCCTCCCTACAAAGTAATTGCTCTAGGTAAAAATGCAGATGCACTTGCTGGAAGATTCCGCGAGAACCAAGCTGGACTTTATTTAGAAGAACTTGAAGCGCGTTACGGCATACTTTGGACTTTAGAAACACTTGGTCAGGTAACGTTACCGGCAGCAGTAGATAGTGGAGGAAACTGATGATTCCGGCAATTGGTTTATTAATTGGCGTGATACTGGGTTTGATTTTGCATCCAACTGTCCCGTTCTGGATGCAGCCATACTTACCAATTGCAGTTGTGGCGGCACTTGATGCTGTATTCGGTGCATTCAGATCAATCCTTGATGGCATCTTCAATGATCGAATTTTCGTTATCTCATTCCTTTCAAACGTAGTTGTTGCCGCGTTAATCGTTTTACTTGGCGATCAACTTGGTGTCGGTGCTCAAATGTCAACAGGTGTTGTCGTTGTACTTTCAATGCGCATCTTCGCAAACGTTGCCGCAATTCGTCGTCACTTGTTGAAGGCATAAATGGGTCAACATTCAGCGCCACGACATAGGCCAGCTAGGACAGCTGCTGATGCCAGGTTTAGATTAAGGCGAACATTCAAGCCTGAGCTAAGTCGAACTCAAATTGCAATTACTTCGATTTTCCTAGTACTTGGTTTCACAACAACAGCTGCAATTATTGATAACCAAGCAGATACAGTTCTATCTAGTGCAAGACAAAGCGACTTAGTTAGTGTGCTTGATAACTTGGCTCAGCGTGAAGCTCGGCTTCGCCAAGAGTTATTAAATCTTGAGTCTGATCGCGAAGCACTACTTGGCGGTGATGAGTATGCAGCACTCAATGCAGCCAAAGACCGCGCAAAAGCACTTGCTTTGATAGCTGGAACTGAGAGCACTTCCGGCGCTGGAATCAACATCAAGATTTCTGGAAGTCTTACCGCTGTTACTTTGCTTGATGCTATTCAAGAACTTCGTGATGCAGGGGCTAAAGCGATTGAAATTTCTGATGCCAGCTTGAATGTCCGCGTAGTTGTAAACACTTGGTTTGCCGATGGCACCAATGGGGTGACTGTGGCCGGAACGAACCTGGTGGCGCCACTTACTATTTCGGTTATCGGGGACAAAACTGTGCTCAAGCCAGCCCTGCAGATTCCAGGGGGATTAGTGGACACCATTTCCACCTCTGGCGGGCAGGTTTCTATTACCGATTCCACAAACATCATCATTAAATCGGTAGTACCGCTAGCCACTAGTTAAGGGCTCTTGCCGTATTCTGTCTCTATGACAAACATTCCTGCAGATTTGCATTACACCGAAGAACACGAATGGGTAAAAGTCATAGACGCGACAACCGTTCGTTTTGGCATTACCGACTACGCACAAGATGCACTTGGTGACATCGTGTTCACTGACCTTCCAAAAGTTGGGTCATCAATTTCAACTGGCTCATCATGTGGCGAAGTTGAATCAACAAAGAGCGTTAGTGAAATCTATGCTCCAGTAAGTGGAACAGTTGCCGCTAACAACAGCGCTGTTGAAACTGCACCTGAAACTTTAAATTCAGATCCTTACGGCAATGGTTGGTTAGCTGACGTTGCAGTTGCTGACTCAGCTGCAGCAGTAGCAGGACTACTTGATGCTGCTGGATACAAAGCGGTAATTGGCGAATAATTTATGAAGTGTTCGGCATGTGGTCAGGACAATCAAGTACAAGGTAAGCCTTGTACTAATTGTGGAGTTGTTTTTTCTCTATTTGAGGCAACTGGTGTTATTCCATTACCTGAATCTGACACATCCGAAACTTCTTTAATTTCAATCAGTGAACTTGGTGATCTAAGTGATGGATCAGCAGCGTTAGTTGTTCGCAAAGGACCACTTGAAGGTGTTCGTTTTGATTTAGTTGCTCGTGATGGGCAAATTATTTCTGTAGGTCGATCACCTGAGAGCAGTATCTTTTTAGATGACGTCACAGTTTCAAGAAAGCATGCAACTATTGCGCGAAATCAAGGTCAATGGCAGATTTCTGACACCGGTTCACTTAACGGCACTTATGTTAACCGTGATCGTGTGTCAACCAGCCCACTTAATAACGGCGACGAACTTCAGGTTGGAAAATACCGCTTCACATTCTTAACCGGTGGTAACTAGTGGCCTTCCAAAGTGCCGTTCCAACAAATGATTCATTAAGAAGCATCGGGGAAGTAATTGAACTTCTTCGTGAGGAATTCCCAGAGATTTCAATCTCAAAAATTCGCTTTTTAGAATCACACGGTTTACTCACTCCACAGCGAACACCAAGTGGTTACCGCAAATTTTCAGTTGTTGATACTGAACACCTTCGTTACATCCTTCGCATGCAACGTGATTACTTCCTTCCACTGAAGGTAATTCGTGAACATATCGATGCAATGAATCGTGGTCTTGAGCCGCCGGTTGTTGGTGATGTTGCTCCAAGACCACCTAAGGTCATTGTTGATGTGGATGCGCTTAAAGAAGACGGCAGCGCTATCAGGCTTACTAAGGCTGAACTGATCGCAAATTGCGAAAATGATCAAAAGTTTGTCTCTGAACTTATTGAATTTGGAATTATTCGCGCAGATAGCAGTGGCTATTTTTCGGGCACTGCTTTGAACATCGCGCAGAAATGCCAGTCACTTGCCACATTCGGTCTTGGCCCACGTCACCTAAAGACAATCGTTACAAGTGCAACTCGCGAAGTTGATCTTTTTGAACCGATTTTAAAGAATGCCAGAAGTGGCAAGAATGCCGTATCTAAGGCCGAAGCTGAAGATTTAGCCTTGCAATTGGCGGGCACAATCGTTTCGCTACACGCGTATGTAGTTCGCGATTTATTGGACTTAGAAAACTAATTTAAGTTTTACACTTTTACTCATGATCGAAGTAGAAGTGGTCGGAATCAGACTAGAGCTGCCAGCTAGCCAGCCGGTTCTAGTTCTACGTGACCTTGATGGTTCACGTTATTTGCCACTTTGGATCGGCAATTCTGAAGCTACCGCAATTTCTTTAGCCCTTGAAGGTGTAAATCCACCAAGGCCATTAACTCATGATCTCTTAGTTGATGTCATCGAGCACTTGGATGATCAAGTTCTTTCAACTTCCATTACTGAACTAATCGATGGAACATACTTTGCTCAAATTGAATTTGCTAATCACGATGCAGTAAGCGCCAGACCATCTGATGCAGTGGCCGTTGCCATTAGATGTGGCGTACCTATCTTTGTTTCACAGGATGTTCTAGACGAAGCCGGCATGGATGTTGTCAGTGAAGACGATCTTGAAGATTCAGAAGAAGTGGAAAAATTCCGCGCCTTCCTTGATGAAATTAATCCAGAAGATTTCTCATAAGCCAAGGTCAGCTGGAATTGGTGGCTGACAACCTGCACGACTGCATGTAATAGCAGCGGCTTTCACAGCTCGATGAACAACTGATTCAACAGATCCTGCGTTAAAGCGCATTTCAGATTCAAAACCAAGAAGCCCGGAGACTAACCAAGCCATCAACGTGTCACCGGCACCCACTGTGTCAACAACATTTGTTTTCACACCCGGAACATTTGCAATACAGAGTCCATTTCGAAATACCGAAGCACCCTGAGCGCCTCTAGTTAAAACAACCAACTCAGGTCCTTCTGCGCTCCACTGTGAAGCCTGCTTTTCAGGATCAACAGCAGGGTTAATCCATTCCAAATCTTCATCAGAAACTTTTACTACATTTGAAAGAGTGACTATTTTAGAGATTCGTTGTCTTATTTGATCTACATCACCTGGCGATACCGCACTTGGTCTGGCATTAGGGTCATACGCAATTAAAGTTCCGGAATCTTTTGCCTTAGAAATCCATGGGATAAGCACATCATGCGCAGGTTGCAAAACAGCGGCAAGAGATCCAAAAACGAGGGCATCAGAATCAGCGATCGAGAATTGTTCAAGCTCACTTGATTGCCAAGCCCAGTCAGCTGTTCCGTTCATGTGAAATTCGTAATTAGGAGAGCCTGATTGATTTAGAACAACGTCAACAATCGTTGCAGGTTCATCAGCACGTATTGATTGAGAGACATCTAGTCCGTTTGAGATTGCAGTTGCATGTAAAAAGTCTCCAGCAGCATCTTTGCTATAGCGGGCTCTAAAGAAAACTTCTTCACCGATTTTGTTAAGTGCCAAAGCACAGTTGGCCGCACTTCCGCCAGCAATGTCATTGCTTTGTCCATTGCTGTGAATGCGGTCAATAACCACTTCACCTAGGACGGTAATTTTTGCCATGTTCAAACCATGCCATATGGCTTTAGAATTGCGGAAGCAGTTAGGAAAGAAAGTAATGGCCGTTACGATTCGCGACGTTGCAGCCCATGCTCAGGTGAGTGTGGCAACGGTTAGTCGCGCCCTTCGTGGTCACAGTTCTGTTTCTTTGGCTACCAAAGAGAAGGTAGAAGCTGCTGCTGCTGAACTTGATTACACCCTTCCTTACAGACCTGAAATCACGGTGCATTCAAAGTCTGTGCGCATTGGCGTTGTGATGCCATACATCGGTCGCTGGTATTTCAGCCAAGTATTAACCGGAATTGAAGGTGTCATCGGAGATCGCGATGGCGATGTTGTCGTAATACGTCCATTTGATCAATTGGGTCGACGAAAAGATCTTGTCGATTGTGTTGATCCTGGATTAATCGATGCCTTGATTTTGGTTCATATTCCTATTTTTGATCATGAGATCACCTGGCTTAAAGAACGAAACATATCTCTAGCGCTAATTGGAATTAGCCAAGAAGGTATTAGTAATGTGCGCATAGATGACTATGAAGCTATGAAGACAATCACTGAGTACCTAATAGCCGGTGGCCACAAGCGTGTTGGCATGGTTGGAAATGCGGCATTCGATCCAGCACCTAATCAGGTTCACGTTGATCGCACAAATGGTTTCCGCGGAGCAATGATCGCCGCAGGCTTAGAAATTGATGAGAACTTAATCGTTCAATCAGATTTCTCGATTAAGGGTGCTCAGCGCGCAGTTGATCGACTATTTGAACTAGATAACCCACCAACTGCAATTGCCGCTGAATCAGACGAACTGGCATTTGGGGTTATTACTGCTGCACGTCAGCATGGATTGCGAGTTCCAGAAGATCTATCGGTCGTTGGCATCGACGATCATGATGTTTCAGATTCATTTGGTTTAACCACAATTGCCCAACCTGTTCGCTCACTTGGCGAGGTAGCTGCTTGGCAAGTTATCTCGCATTCGCAAAATCCAGCTTCAGTAACAATGCCAACTTCACTTGTGGTCAGAAGTTCATCTGCACCTGCACATCAGTAAATCTATGAAATGGTGGCAAAACGCTGCGGTTTATCAGGTTTATCCGCGAAGTTTTAATGACTCGAATCTTGATGGCATCGGCGATCTGCCAGGTGTCAATCAAAAATTGGACTACTTAGCTGATCTAGGCATTGATGCAATCTGGATTAGTCCGTTTTACCCATCACCATTAATCGATGGAGGCTATGACATTTCAGATCCGCGTGATGTTGCCTCTGATTTAGGTGGTCTAAAAGCAATTGATGAATTAATTGCCAGCGCTAAGTCCAAGGGCATCAAAGTTATTATCGACTTAGTGCCTAATCATGTTTCAAGTAAACATGAGTGGTTTATTGAAGCGATTGAATCATCACCCGGAAGTGCTGCCCGTAAAAGATTCCACTTTCAGGATGGTAAAGGTGAAAATGGGGAACTGCCTCCCAATAATTGGATTTCACTTTTCGGCGGGCCTGCTTGGACTCAAGTTGTAGACGCTAATGGAAATCCAGGTCAGTGGTATTTACACCTCTTTGATAAATCGCAGCCAGATTTGAATTGGACAAACCAAGAAGTCATCTTTGATTTCGATCAAACGCTTCGATTTTGGTTAGACCGCGGTGTTGCTGGATTCAGAGTCGATGTTGCATTGGGTTTGTGTAAAGACATGAACTATCCAGATGACCATGAACCTCAAAAGCGAGTCGATGCCATAAGGCTGGATTTGTATGACCCATTGAATCAAGAGGCAAGTGAAGCAATCCGTAATTACTTAATAAATTCGCCAATTTTTGATCGCGATGAAGTGCACGAAATTTATCGACGTTGGCAGAGAATCTTTGCCGAATATGACAGAGATGTTCTGGGTGTTGCTGAAGCCTGGGCCTACCCAACAAACCGTGCCATGGAATATGCCAAAAGCCTTGGACAAGTTTTCAATTTTGATTTTATGGTTACACCTTTTGATTCAGAAGTGCTTGCCAAAACAATTGCACAGATTGTAGAAACATCGATCCAATACAGTTCGACGCCAACCTGGGTGCTTTCAAATCATGATGCCAGCCGTGTTGTGAGTCGATTTGGCGGTGGCGCAGATGGGTTAGCTAAAGCTAGGTCGATGGCTATGTTGGCTCATTTTCTACCTGGATCGATCTATGTATATCAAGGTGAAGAACTTGGCTTAGAAGATGTTCAAATACCTCCGCAGGATCGCAAGGATCCAATTTGGATTAATTCAGGAAACACCCAAACTGGACGAGAGGGAGCCAGAGCACCAATTACGTGGTCTTTAGCTGCTGATCAAGAAGGTGAACCTTTGAGCACCTTGAATCTCTATCAAAGACTTCTTGACCTGCGCAGAACTCATCCGGCCTGGAAAACTGGCCTAGGCCAAACGATGTGCAGAGCTGAGAACGCACTACTTGATGTATCAAGAGGACAATCGACCCGATGCATCGTAAACACGACAGATAGGCCTATTGACGTTCCAGTTCGCCCCGCTGAGACTGTCTTGGCACATTCATCAATCTTGAGCGATCCAGAGCCAGCTAATGCAATGATGAAATTGCCTAAATTCACCGCAGTAATACTAGATAAGCGTTAAAGATAACCTCAAGTAAAGGTCGAGGGTTAGACTTCGGCGTGTCGAATGCGAATGTCCTTGCCCTGATATATCCAGGTAGATATTCTTTTTCATACAGGTTCCCCGTGTCTAACCCCTTAGGCGCCCTGAAAATTGGGAGTTCGAATGACGGACCAATTAACACCAGATCAAAGCGCTGCAACACATTCTGAAATTGCTCGCGCAGCTGCTGCTCTTAAAGCTGGGGAACAAGGTCTGCTTTTTGATGAAGAGTCGATGCAAACTATGCCAGCTGTTGGCTACCGTGGTCCGGTTGCCGCAGGGGTAGTTGGCATTACATACCGACAGCTTGATTACTGGGCACGCACCGAATTAGTTGTGCCAACTGTCCGACCTGCAGGTGGCTCTGGAACTTCACGCCTATACGGGTTTCGCGACATTCTTGAATTAAAAATTGTTAAACGACTTTTAGATACAGGTGTCTCACTTCAACAAATCAGAACTGCCGTTGAACATCTTCGTCGTCGCGGCACCACAGATTTAAGCCAAGTTACTTTGATGAGTGATGGTGCAAGCGTTTATGAATGTACTTCACCTGATGAAGTGATCGATTTACTTCAGGGTGGCCAAGGAGTTTTTGGTATAGCCGTTGGCCGTGTCTGGCAGGAAGTCGAGGGCACTTTGGCCCAGCTTCCAGGTGAAAAGACGGTAGACGAAGAGGCTAGTGCCACAGATGAGCTTGCTGCCCGCCGCCGTTCAAAATCAGCCGGTTAGATCATGTTTCAGGGGTTTAACCCCATCAGGTCACAATGTGGTACTACGCTATTACTGCTAAGGATTTAGCGTGGGAGAGAGTGCTTTTGTTAGCACCGCCGACGGGGCAATGCTCCTCAGAACCTCTCAGGCAAAAGGACTACGTTAAATCAGCAACTCTGAAGTGAGACCACAACAGATGGGGAGATGCAAGGAAGCAATTCCTTCGTTCTAAATCTGTTGTAGGGGATACACGTGTCAGTTACCACCACACATAATGAATCTTTCGTTCGTCGCCACATTGGCCCAAACCAAACTGAATTAAGTCGGATACTTTCAGTACTTGGTTACAGCTCACTTGATGCACTTTCCAATGCGGCCGTTCCAAATTCAATTGCTATAAAGGAAGGTCTTGCACTTTTCAATGGTTCAACTGAAGCTGAGACTTTAGAAGAATTACGTACGCTTGCAAGCGCAAATGAAGTGTTAACTACCATGATTGGACTTGGTTACTACGGCACAAACACACCCGGTGTGATTCTTCGAAACATAACTGAAAACCCTGCTTGGTACACCGCTTACACGCCCTACCAACCAGAAATTTCACAAGGTCGCCTTGAGGCATTACTTAATTTCCAGACAATTATCACTGATCTAACTGGTTTGGATATTGCAAGTGCTTCACTACTTGATGAATCAACAGCTGCTGCTGAAGCAATGACACTAATGCGTCGTCAGAGCAAGAAAGAATCAAACGTTTTTGTAGTGGATAGCGACACCCATCCACAAACTCTTGCAGTATTAAACACTCGTGCAACTCCAATCGGAATTGAAATCTGTGTAATCGATGTGGATGGCGATCTATCTCACCCAGATGCGTTTGGTTTACTACTGAGTTACCCAGGTAGCAGCGGCAAGATTCGCAACATAGAAAGTGTTATCGCGAAAGCCCATGCAACTGATGTTCTAGTTGGTGTTTGTACCGATCTTCTTTCTCTAACGCTGCTTAAGTCACCAGGTGAACTAGGTGCAGACATCGCTGTTGGTAGTGCCCAGAGATTCGGTGTGCCAATGGGATTTGGTGGACCACACGCAGGTTTCATGGCGGTTAAGAATGGTTTAGAACGTTCAATGCCAGGACGTCTGGTTGGTGTCAGTGTTGATGTGGACGGTAAAAAGGCTTACCGCCTTGCACTACAAACGCGTGAACAGCATATTCGCCGCGATAAGGCAACTAGCAACATCTGTACTGCACAAGTATTGCTAGCTGTAATGGCTTCAATGTATGCCGTGTACCACGGTCCAGTTGGTTTAACAGAAATTGCTCTTAAAGTTCATCGCAATGCCCGTGCACTTGCTGCTGGTTTTATTCGCGCTGGTCTTGATGTGCAATCAGAATTCTTTGACACAGTTCAAGTAAAAGTTCCTGGAAAAGCTGCAGAGGTGCTAAGTGCTGCCTATGCGCGTGGAATTAGCCTTTGGGAAGTTGATGCTGGCACTGTTCAAATGTCAGTTGATGAAACTACAACACCTGAAGTAATTGAACAGGTTTGGCAGTCTTTCTCAAGCGTGATCAAGGGCGACTACCCAGTTACTTTTGGTGACGTTGATACAAGTGAAAACATTCCAACAGCGCTTCAACGCAAGAGTGAATTCCTAACTCATCCAACTTTCAACATTCATCACAGCGAAACTGCGATGCTTCGTTACATCAGATCACTAAGTGATAAAGATGTGGCCCTTGATCGCTCGATGATTCCACTTGGTTCTTGCACCATGAAATTAAATGCAACAACTGAAATGGAAGCAATGACTTGGCCAGAGTTTGCAAACATTCATCCCTTTGCACCACTTGATTCGGTTCAGGGTTACCTGACTCTAATCAAACAACTTGAAGCATGGCTTGTTGAAATCACTGGTTATGACGCAGTTACCTTGCAACCAAATGCAGGTTCACAGGGTGAATTCGCCGGTTTGCTTGCAATCCGCAATTACCACATTGCGCGTGGCGATTCACATCGCAACATTTGTGTGATCCCAAGTTCAGCTCACGGAACAAATGCGGCATCAGCTGTTATGGCAGGAATGAAAGTTGTCGTTGTTGCATGTGATGATTTTGGAAATGTTG
>JBEGOT010000120.1:0-5371 GCA_041181865.1 Actinomycetota bacterium
GAGTTGAAAAGAATAAATATCAATGCTGCGAAGCAAATTCCTCCGATTGCCGATGCAATCGGAATAGATGCCTCTCTAACATTTTGTAGTGAACCATTTACTATTTCATGTTTTAGTTCGATGCCAACGACAAAAAAGAAGATTGCCAGTAGCAGTTCAGCTGACCAATGCGCAATTGAATAATTTAAATTTCCAAAACCTATATGAAAATTAATGACATCTTGATAGTTTTGCGAAAATTTAGAATTAGCTAACATAACTGCTGTTGTGGCAGTAATGAAAAGAATTGATCCGCCAAAAGTTTCATTTCTGAAAATTTGGGCAAGCCAAAAACGCTCTGCAGGAGAATTTTCGAAATTAACTTTGTCAGCCATTTATCTAGCGTAGAGGTAATTAATCTTCGTCAGAATTGCTTGAATTTATGCCGGTAGATATCAAATTCATCACGGCTGAATCAGCAAGTGTTGTCACATCACCTAAAGTGCGGTTCTCGGCAACATCTCGCAATAACCTTCGCATGATCTTGCCTGATCTAGTTTTAGGTAGTTCAGGCACAATCATGATCTGACGTGGTTTTGCGATTGCACCAATTTCTTTTGCTACATGGTCACGCAAAGTCTTTGCCACATCTGGTCCATCAGTTGATCCAGCGCGCAAGATTACAAATGCCACAATCCCTTGGCCAGTGGTTTCATCACTGGCACCAACCACTGCTGCTTCAGCAACTGTTGGGTGTGAGACTAAAGCAGATTCAACTTCAGTAGTTGAAATACGATGCCCAGAAACATTCATCACATCATCAACGCGACCAAGTAACCAAATGGCCCCATCGGTATCCCACTTAGCACCATCGCCAGCAAAGTACCGCCCAGAAAAACGTGACCAGTAGTTTTCACGATAACGATCCATGTCGCCCCAAATACCGCGAAGCATTCCAGGCCAGGGTTGGGTCAACGCTAGATAACCAGCGTGACCATTATGACTTAATACTTCACCTTGTTCATCTAAAACTTCTGCACTAATCCCAGGAAGTGGTCGCATCGCAGAACCTGGTTTGCAATCTGTAATTCCTGGAAGCGGACTAATCATTATTCCGCCAGTTTCGGTTTGCCACCAAGTATCAACTATCGGGCAATTACTTCCACCAATTGTTTCGCGATACCAAATCCAAGCTTCTGGATTAATTGGTTCACCGACACTGCCAAGTAAGCGCAAACTCTTTAAGTTATGCGCAGCAGGAAATTCATCGCCCCACTTCATGAATGTGCGAATTGCAGTTGGCGCAGTGTAAAGAATCGTTACGCCATACTTTGCAACAATTTCCCACCAACGACCTTTGTGTGGCGTGTCAGGTGTTCCTTCGTAAATAACTTGCGTTGCACCATTTGCAGTTGGACCATATGCAACGTAGGAATGACCAGTAATCCAACCAACATCAGCGGTGCACCAATAAACGTCCGATTCAGGTTTGATATCGAACACAACATTGTGTGTGTATGAAACCTGAGTTAGGTAACCACCAGTTGTGTGCAAAATTCCTTTTGGTTTTCCGGTAGTCCCAGAGGTATACAAAATGAATAACGGATGCTCAGCATCAAAAAATTCTGGAGTGTGCGATATTGATTGATTTTCAACTACTTCGTTCCACCAAACATCTCGCTGACTATCCCAATTCACTTCCTGCGCAGTGCGTTTAACAACTAAGACTTTTTCAACAAAATCTAAACTTGCAACAGCTTCATCTACAGCGTTCTTAAGTCCAAATGCTGAACCTTTTCGATATCCGCCGTCAGCTGTAATTACTACGGTTGCTTTTGCGTCATCAATGCGACTTCGAAGCGCTTCACTTGAAAAACCACCGAACACAACTGAATGGGCTGCGCCAATTCGCGCGCAGGCCAACATCGCAACTATCGCCTGCGGGATCATCGGCATATAAATGGCAACTCGATCGCCCGACTTAACGCCAAGTTTGGTTAATCCATTGGCTGCCTGGCAGACACGATCTTTAAGTTGGGAGTAAGTAATAACTTCGCTATCACCTGGTTCACCTTCAAAATAAAAGGCCACTCGACTTCCATTACCCATTTCGACATGGCGATCAACACAATTAACCGCAACATTTAGTTTTCCGCCAACAAACCATTTAGCAACTGGGGCGTCAGACCAATCTAAAGTTTGGGTCCATTTTGTATCCCAATCAAGACGGTGAGCTTGGTTATCCCAAAAGTTAAGCGGATTATTTCTTGCCTCATCGTAGATTTCTGGCTTGGCATTTGCTTGTGCAGCAAACTGACTGCTCGGTGAGAAATGTCTGGTTTCAGTTGCCAATATTTCTAAAGCGTCATTGCTCACTTAAAAATCCTTCTTATTTGCTTAACAATCAATGGTTGCGCGGAACTAAATGTTCGTCAATAGCGCTAATCGATTGGAATACATTTACCCGTGTCGGCAGGCTCAGTTAGTGATTGACCAAGCGACAAAGCTCGTTTTAATTCCTCAACTGTTAACGCGTAGCCAATATTTGATTCAGAAGCTGACGCTGCGAAAATGACGCCAGTTACTTGCCCTAAATCATCGATCAAGGCAGCACCTGAATCGCCTTGTTTAACATCGGCTTTAAGGACATAAAGTTCGCGGGTTACTTCGCCAGTTCCGTAAATATTGGAATCAATAGATTTAGCAATTTCACTAACTCGCGCCGGAATTAAAGTTAATGAACCGCCACCTGGGAATCCAGCAACAACTCCCATTTCGCTTCGCTTTAAATCATCGCCAACTTTTAGAGCAGGTGCGGTTAATTTTGTGGTTCTAATCAAAGCCAGATCAACATTCGGATCAAAATAAATTATTTTTCCTGAAACCGATTTACCTTTACCACCAACACGAACTTTTGTATTTGTGATACCCGCAACAACGTGAGCATTTGTCACAACTAAATTGTCGGCAACAACAAATCCGCTACCAGACATTTTTGCATTGCAATCTTCAGAAATACTTTCAATTCGAACGACTGAGGCCAACGCATTTGCAATGTTTTCATTTTCTAAAATAAGTGGATCTGGTGGCGCGACTTCAGGACCAATAATTGCATCAACTGCAACTTGTGGTAATTGCGAATCAATTACAAAAGCTTTGACTTTGTCTAGGTATTCACGAAGATTGTCTGGCGCAACTTCATCAAGTTTTGTAATGACCGTTGATTCATTAATTTGGTTATTAATTGACGTATTTGGGAGTGCAATTAAATAACCACTAACTAACCAAACAACCAAGCTAATTGTTAAAAATGAAAATCCGGATCCAGCGACTTTGTTAACAAATTTAAGTGGTCCTCGAACGACTAATTTTTGAATGAACGCACCAACAACGAAACCAAAAATACTTCCCATGGCAATGCCAGCAAGAAAAACAATTGTGGTGATCACGATTCGTTTGGTGTCGATTCCAGTTGATGCGCCATATCCAACTTGCAAAGCCGTATTGGCTACCAAAATTCCTAGACCAACACCCAGAATCGATGTGAATCCCATAATGAATCCACGTCTCCAGCCGCTATAAATACTGAAGATCGCAGCGATGATCAGTATGTAATCGAGGTTTGTCAGGCTAGTTAACATTTTTAATATTCAAGATTTATTTCATGACGGATGGACATATCCCATTCTTGCGCAAGGCCAGCAATTTCTATTAATGCTGAAACTAAGCCTCCAGTAAAACCCCAAACAACCATTTCATTTACTTTAAAAGCTGGCCCCGCAAAACCTGAACGACCCTTTACAGTCACTCGGTTTTCTGGTTTAACCAATTCTTTAATTGGAATTCGATGAACGTTTGCAACTTCATTGGTATCAATTTGCGTTATCTCGTGCGGGGTTTCCCACCAAGCAACTATTGGAGTTACTGCTACCTGTGAAGGCGGAAGCCAAAGCTGTGGCAAAGATGTAATTATTTTTACAGTGCTTGGATCTAAACCAATTTCTTCTTGTGCCTCACGAAGCGCAGTTGCGATCAAATCATCATCATGTTCTTCAACATGTCCGCCTGGAAATGCTGGTTGACCTGGGTGATCGAATAAATGCGCAGCACGTTCAATAATTAAGATGTCCGCATCATCCTCGTTTGGTGCAAACAAAATTAATACAGCCGCTGTGCGCTCATAAGTTGGCGGAACCTCAAAGTGTGAAAAGCTTTCTCTGCTGGCGCTAGCCAGGGCATTTTCAAAATCAGCAAACCAAGCAGGCTTAGTCATTGGAATCACCAAGTTTTAATAGCTTTGTTGCGGTTTCATTATCTCTTGGGCCTTCACCAAATGACGGACATATTTTTGCTAACGGACATGCACCGCATGCAGGTTTACGTGAATGACAAATTCGACGTCCAAAGAAAATTAATCGATGATTTAACATCGTCCAATCTTTTGGATCGAACAACTCCATAATGTCGAATTCAACTTTTACTGGATCAGTATTAGTTGTCCAACCAAGTCTTCTGGCAATTCGCCCAACATGTGTATCGACTGTGATTCCAGGTACGCCAAAGGCATTACCTAAAACAACATTTGCGGTTTTACGACCAACACCAGGAAGCTTCACTAGTGATTCCATGTCATCTGGAACTTTGCCGTTGTGCTTTTCAAGAATTTCTGCAGCTAGGCCGTGAATTGATGTGGCCTTATTTCGGTAAAACCCAGTTGATTTAATTGCCTCTTCTAAATCGGCTCTTGGCGCGCTGGCAAGTTTTTCTACCGTTGGATATTTCTTAAATAGTTCAGGCGTTACCTGGTTAACTCTTTTATCGGTGCACTGCGCACTTAAAACTGTGGCTACTAATAACTGAAGTGGATTTTTGAAATCTAATTCGCACTTTGCATCAGGAAATACTTCACCCAAGATCCCGTTTATTTTGCGGGCTCTTTTAATGAGTGCGGCGCGTGATTCAGTCACTTAACTAGCCTAGGTCGTTAACTGAGAGGTTAAGAAACCTTATTTTGCACGCTTACTTAGTCGATCTAAATCTAAAAGCTCAACAGATCTGGTTTCTAGCCGAATCCATCCGCGACTAGCAAAATCAGCAAGAGCTTTATTCACTGTTTCACGCGATGCGCCAACAAGTTGAGCAAGCTCTTCTTGAGTTAAATCGTGGTGCACAGATAAACCAGTTCCAGTTTTAGAACCGAACTTTTCACCAAGTTCAAGAAGTGCTTTAGCAACACGGCCTGGAACGTCAGCGAAAACTAAATCAGACATGGTTTCACTTGTGCGGCGAAGTCGATGAGCTAATGCTTGCAATAAAGCTTGGGCAACTTCAGGACGATCTTGTAACCAAGGTTTTAAATCGCTATGACCTAAACCAAGAATTTCTGAATCGG
>JBEGOT010000121.1:0-8983 GCA_041181865.1 Actinomycetota bacterium
GAAGTTATTTCAGATAAATACATCCTGCCGCCACTTGCCCGTGAAAATTTAGCGCTAACTTTGGCAGCAGTTTTAGAGGCATCTATTTTGCACCGCACACCAAATGTGCCAAATGAAAAAATGGCCAAGTGGAATGACATCATGCAGTGTGCATCAGATGCCGCTCTAACTAGTTACCGTGGACTTGTTCAACACAAAGATCTACCTGCTTACTTCGACGCTTCAACACCGGTTAGCGAATTAGCCGATGTGCATATGGGGTCTCGTCCAGCAAGACGACCAGACACAAGTGCTGGCATAAGTGGACTTCGAGCTATCCCATGGGTATTTGGCTGGACCCAATCACGCCAGATTGTTCCGGGTTGGTTTGGTGTTGGCTCTGGATTAAAGGCTGCCCGTGAGGCCGGATTTGATTCCGAATTAAAAGAAATGCTCAAAACTTGGACATTCTTCTCAAACTTCATTTCAAACGTTGAAATGACTTTGGGTAAAACAGATTTAACCGTGGCTCAAAATTATGTTGACGTGCTTGTTCCTGAACACTTAAAGCATGTTTTTGAAACCATTAAGTCAGAATTTGAATTAACTAAAACTGAGATTTTAAATTTAACTGGGGAATCAGAAATTCTGGCAGAAAATGCATCACTTTCAAGAACACTTGCGATTCGTGACACCTATTTATTGCCGCTGCATCACCTACAAATTACTTTGCTGAATCGAGTGCGTGAAGCAAGAGCCAAAGGGCAAGAGCCAGATAGTGAGCTTAAGCGAGCCTTGAGTATTACAGTAAACGGAATTGCTACAGGTCTTCGCAATACCGGTTGAGTTAAGCGGTCAATTCCTTTATTTGATCGCAAACCTGAATTATTTGAGATTCTAATTCTTCTGTCTTCAAGAAATTGGCCGCATAAATCACAAGTTCTGGCAAGTAGTTCATTTTTGTAAAACTGGCGATTGCTTTGTATGGAGTCAATATTTCTGAAAGTGAAAAGCCATGCTCTCCTTTTGAGGAGTAAAGTTCCTCAATTCCACCAGTTGTGGTCAGAACTTGTAAATTCTTACCTGCAAGATTGTAGGCGTCTTGGTAAGCCCAATCCTCAGTTAGGACATCGTCTAAGTACTGTTTCAGGGAAGCGGGGCTGTGGTACCAGTAGAGCGGAAATTCAAGAATTATTGAATCTGCGTTCTCCCAAAGTTTTTGTTCTGCTTTTGGATCAAAATGACCGTTTGTTAAATTCAATTCATCAATGTGACGAACTGTAACGCCAGAAAGATTGGCCAATTTGGTAGATAACGCCTTGTGTGTATTAGAGGTGGCTAAGTACGGGTGACTTAAAAGAACTAATACGTTTTTTGACACCCTTAAAGACTAACGGCCATTGAGTGTTTACATAACACACCCAATGGCTGCTTCGCTTTAAGCGTTACTTATCTGATTTGTACCAATCAACATATTCAGGAGCTAGCGGTTGCTTACCTTGAATTATGTCGGCAGCTTTTTCAGCAACCATCATCACTGGTGCATAAAGATTTGCATTGGTTACGTATGGGAATACTGAGGCATCCACCACACGCAGTCCTTCAACCCCATAAACCTTCATGGTTTCTGGATCGACAACTGCCATGTCATCCTTGCCCATTTTGGCAGTGCAGGATGGATGGTAAGCGGTTTCTGCATCCTTTCGAACCCAATCAAGGATTTCTTCAGGTGTTTGAACGCCTGGTCCTGGACTTAATTCACCGTCACTGTATTCATCAAAAGCGGACTGCTTAAGGATGTTACGAGTTACTTGAATTGCTTCAACCCATTCTCGGCGATCCTGATCAGTTGATAGGTAGTTAAACAGAATCGATGGCTTAGCTTTTGGATCTTTGCTAACGATTTCGATTCGACCGCGCGCATCTGAATACATCGGTCCAACATGAACCTGGTAACCATGTCCCTGTTCAATGCCGGTGCCGTCATAACGAACTGCAATTGGCAAGAAGTGATACATCAAGTTTGGGTATTTAACTTCGCTATTAGACCTGGCAAAACCGCCACCTTCGAAGTGGTTTGTCGCACCTGGACCCTTACGGGCAAATAGCCAAGCAGCACCAATAAATGGACGCTTCCAAATCTTAAGATTTGGATTCATCGTGATTGGTTTCTTGCAAGCGTGCTGGATGTAAACCTCTAAGTGGTCTTGAAGGTTTTGGCCAACACCAGGAAGGTCTTTAACAACTGGAATACCTAAACGATTAAGTAATCCCGATGGACCAATACCTGAAAGCTGCAATACCTGTGGTGTATTAATTGCGCCACCACAAAGTATGGTTTCGTGTCCGCGGTATTCAACGATCTTCTTGCCTACGCGAACTTCAACACCAACAGCTTTGTCACCTTCGAAAATAACTTTGTTAACTTGGTGACGAGTTTTGATTGTTAAGTTCTTTCGGTGTTTAACCGGGTGCAGGTAAGCACGAGCTGAAGACCAGCGTCGACCTTTCTTTATATTTTTATCAAATGGTCCAAAACCTTCTTGTTTGTAACCGTTGACATCATCGGTGCGAGTGAAACCAGCTTGAACAGCAGCGTCGAAGAAAGCTTTGAATAACGGATTCTTAGCTGGACCTTTTTCCAAGTAAAGCGGACCGCTATGGCCACGGAAAACTTGGTCATCTGGAACGCCAGTAGCGTTTTCCATTTTCTTAAAGTAAGGAAGGCAGTGAGCGAAATCCCACTTTTCCATTCCTTTGTCACTTGCCCAGCGTTCGTAGTCCAACGGATTACCGCGCTGGAAAATCATGCCGTTGATTGAGCCTGAGCCACCAAGTACTTTGCCGCGGCCGTGGTAAACCTGACGGCCACCCATAAATGGTTCTGGATCTGTTTTATACATCCAGTCATAGAACTTATTTCCAATCGGAAAAGTCAGGGCAGCTGGCATGTGGATGTAAACATCCCAGATTGAATCTTTACGGCCAGCTTCAAGAACTAGAACTTCGTTATCTGGGTTTTCAGATAAGCGGTTTCCAAGGACGCTTCCTGCAGAACCGCCACCAATAATGATGTAGTCATAGATCTTTGTCATTTACAGTTCTCCCGCAGCCGTATCAACAACATTTGCAACAAGCATGGCGCGAGTCATTGGACCAGTTCCACCTGGCATTGGGGCAATGTGTCCAGCAACTTCACTACACGCTGGATCAATGTCACCCAGTAGGCCAGCATCGGTACGAGTGATTCCAACATCCAGCAGGGCAGCGCCAGGCTTAATCATGTCTGGCTTAATGAAGTGTGGAACACCAGCTGCTGCAACCACAATGTCAGCACGCTTTATGTGCGCTGCCATGTCTTTTGTGCCGGTGTGACATAGAGTCACAGTTGCATTTTCGCTGCGGCGGGTTAGCAGTAATCCAAGTGGGCGACCAACTGTTACACCGCGGCCAACGATACAAACTTCTGCGCCATCGATGTTCACGTCGTATGCGCGAAGTAATTCAACAATGCCACGAGGTGTACAAGGAAGTGGCGCAGGAACGCCAAGTACTAAGCGACCAAGGTTAGTTGGATGCAGACCATCAGCATCTTTCTTTGGATCAATTGCTTCAAGAGCCGCATTTGAATCAAGACCTTTTGGCAGCGGCAACTGAACAATGTAGCCAGTGCAAGCTGGATCTTCGTTAAGCCGCTTAATTGCTGCCATCACATCTGCTTGAGTGGCATTTGCTGGCAAATCTTCACGCACAGAAGTTATCCCAACTTCATGGCAGTCGCGGTGCTTTCCAGCCACATATGAATGCGAACCTGGATCATCACCAACAAGGATGGTGCCAAGACCTGGGGTGATGCCCTTAGCCTTTAATTCTTCAACACGCTTGGCTAGTTTTGCTTTCACTGCAGCAGCGGTTGCTTTACCGTCCAGGATGATTGCGGACATACCTTTAACCTTCTGTTTTAACTAACTTGAGAAATTAATTACTTGGCTTATCTAAAGATACTCAACAGTGGCATCAGTCAAGGCTGCCCATAGGTGCTGCGCAAATGAACTGCGAACAAAAAGGATGTAGCAGTCTGTACAGCAGTACCACATTATGACCGGGGTGCGGAACATAATGCCTTGGCTGCAACTATCGATGTCAAAATTCTTTTTGCGAAGATCCTGTTCCCAAACATGCTCCAGAACTTCCAAAGACTTTGGTCCATAGACTTCGATCTTGGTGCGTTGGCCGCTGACATCAACAATTGAGATGTGATGAATGGCGCGAACGTGATCAAGAAGTTCGATGGCATCTGCAGTGCCCGTTAGCAACCATTGATCTGGACCTAGACAAAGTGCGGATAGACCTTTGGCATCTTTGTCGTAGCCTGGTTGACCCAAACAAGTTGCATTGACTCGGGCTACCTTGCCAACGGTTGTTGGCAAGGTCATTCCAAGAGCTGCGTTTACCGCACTGAATGCTGAAGAGTTTGGATCCACTCTAAGATCCCACATCGGAGTAAATGGAATTTCTTCCATTTTGATTGATGACTTGTCACCATGTGATGCGCCATTAAGTGGGCTCTTTGCGCCCTTTAATACTTTAACCGTCACGACGTGTGTTCTCCTTGTCAAAGAAAAGCGGTTCGGTCACTTTTGCCATAATCACTTTTCCATGAAGAGGTATTGCAACTTCTTCACCGTGACGGGCTTGACCGTTAGCCAACATGCCCATGGCAAATGATCTGCCAAGGCTTGCAGACATGTAAGAGCTAGTTACATAACCAACGTGCTTAACTGGTGGCTTTTGGTCGGCATTACTGGCTTCAACCACATAAGCACCTTCTGGAATAACATCTTTGCCATCAATTGGCATGAATCCAACTAATTGGTGACGACCAGCACGGGCGGTATCGCTACGAGTAAAGGAACGCTTGCCAATGAAATCTTTCTTCTTGGAAACAATCCAATCCATGCCAAGATCCATAGGGGTTTGAGTTCCGTCAGTATCTTGGCCAAGGATTACATAACCCTTTTCAGCACGTAGTACGTGCATGGTTTCAGTTCCGTATGGCGTAATACCGAATTCTTTGCCCTCGCGCATTACCGCTTCCCAAATGTGGGCGCCATACCAGGCTTCAACATTTATTTCATATGCAAGTTCACCGCTGAAGGAAATACGAGCGATGCGAGCTGGAATACCAGCAACATCAGCGTACTTATTTTCCATGAAACCAAACGCTTCATTTGAGGCATCTAGTCCTGGTGAAAGTTTGGCGATTAAGTTACGTGACTTAGGGCCAACGATTGCAACAGTTGAAATGTGCTCAGTTACTGATGTGCAGTAGACCTTTAGGTCTGGCCATTCGGTGTAAAGCCATTCTTCTAACCAGTCCAATACCTTGGCAGCGCCACCAGTTGTTGTGGTCATTAAGAAATGGTTTTCAGCTAAACGTGTTGTAACACCATCATCAAAAACCATGCCATCAATGCCGCACATGAAGCCATAACGGCTTTGGCCAACTTTTAGTGAGTTAAACACGTTGGTATAAACGCGGTCTAGGAATTCAGCTGCATCAGGTCCTTGGATATCGATCTTTCCAAGTGTTGATGCATCCATCACGCCTACGCCATTACGAACAGCAGCGCATTCACGTAGAACCGCAGCATGCATATCCTCTTTGCCCTTAGGGAAGAACCAAGGACGCTTCCATTGGCCAACATCTTCCATTGGCGCGCCTGCTGCTTCGTGCAGAGCGTGAATTGGTGTGCGGCGAACTGGATCAGCTAGCTTTCCTCGTTCGCGTCCAGCCAGTGAAGCGAACGGAATACCAACAAAAGGTGAGCGGAAAGTAAGTGAACCGATTTCATCAGGCTGCTTACCTAAAGCTGCGCCAATTAGACCCATGGTGATAGTTCCACTGGTCTTACCTTGATCATGCGCCGTACCGATTGCGGTGTAACGCTTCACGTGTTCAATGCTGTGCATACCAGCCTTGATTGCTCGACGAACTTCACGCAAAGTTGCATCGCGCTGGAAATCAACGAATGCATCTGGTGCCTGAGTTTCAGTTTGCTGCGGACCAAAGAAAATTGCTGGCGCGTCATCGCCACCAAAATCACCGGCAACCATGCCAACCGCAGATAGCCACTGATTAATTACGCCACCGAAAGTGAACGCAGCAAGTGATGCGTCCCACTTTGGTTTCACACCAATGTAAGTTCCCAGGTGAACTGTTGGAGTCCAACCGCCAGAAACTGCAACTAAGTCAGTTTCAATACAAGTTGAATCGGTGCCATCAATGTTTCCAATTTCAACGCACTTAACGGTTTTCTTCTTTGGCTTTAGTTCTGCATCAACTGCAGTCTTGCCATTCAGGATGGTGATCCCAAGTGCTTTAGCTGCATCAACCGAAGGACCAGTTGCGCTTTGGCGACAATCTGCAATTGCTAGAACTTTAACGCCAGCATTGTGCAGACGGACGGCGTCGCGGTAACCCTGGTTATCCACGGTCACAACAACAGCAGTCTTGAAGATATCAACGCCATGACGGGCAACGTAAGTTGCTGCCGCGTGCGAAAGCATGATTCCTGGAAGATCGTTATTCGCAAATACAAGATGACGTTGGTAGGCACCAGTTGCCAAAATTGTGTGCTGGGCACGGAAATGCCAAGTTCTAATGCGAGCTTTCTTCTTGTGAACTTCGCTATCAATGTGGTCAGTACGACGTTCACTAGCAACGCTGTATCCCTGGTCGTAAAGACCATGAACAATGGTGCGTGGCAGGTAAGTCACATTTGGCATATCAAGTACGGCAAGTAGATCAGCTGGAACATCTTGACCGAGGTGAACTAAATGGCCACCAGGGCGATCTTGTTCATCACAGATCACAACATCTTTGCCAGCACGAGCTTGTTCGCCAGCTGCTTTAAGACCAGCAGTACCAGCGCCAACTACAACGACATCAACGTGACGGTACTTCTTGTCATAACGTGACTTATCTCGAGTATCAGGAAGATCGCCAACACCTGAGAGTGAGCGAACAACTAGACCATCAGTGATCGGAAGTACTGTTGCTGGGTACATCGGTTCACCAGCACCTGAATCAACTTGAACCAATGCATTTGGTTCCTCATGGCCTAAACCAACTACTCCACGTGGACGATCGCGGTAAGCCGAATCAGTGAAGTGGACAATGCCATTGCGAAGCAGGGCAGTGGCTAATGTGTCACCTTTGCGGCCCTTATATTTCTTGCCATCAAATTTAAATTTCACTTTACTCATGCTGGCTTCTTAGGTTGTGGTTCGAATGGTTTGTAAGTTGGTCCAAATTCATGGGTAATAGTGTTACGCCAAACATTGAACCAGCGACGGCACCCTGCACTGTGAACCCAACGTTCAGCGTGCCAGCCTTTTGGATTAGCGCGGAAGAAAACGTACTTACCCCATTGCTCATCGCTAATTAATTCGCGCTCTTGCGGGTATTCAACGCCAGCTTCGTGGCCGTAATGGAATTCAGTTTCATCTCTTGGTCCGCACCAAGGACATGGAATATGTAACATCTCAAGTTCTCCTTAGTGAGCCACGCCGGCTGCGCCGTGCTCGTCGATTAGATGGCCAGTAGTGAAACGCTCTAAGGTGTAACCCTTATTTAGTTCGTGTGGGCTACCAGTTGCAATGGTGTGGGCCATAACCCAGCCAGATCCTGGTGTTGCCTTAAAGCCGCCAGTACCCCAACCACAGTTAAGGTAAAGGTTTTCTACTGGGGTCAAACCAATAATTGGCGAAGCATCAGGTGTTGTATCAACGATGCCGCCCCAAGTACGAAGTAAATGTGCCCGCTCAAAAATTGGGAACAGTTCAACTGCAGCAGATAACTGGTGCTCAATTACATGGAAGCCACCGCGCTGAGCGTATGAGTTATAAGCATCAGTTCCTGCGCCCATAACTAATTCGCCCTTGTGCGCTTGGCTGACATAAACGTGAACCATGCCAGACATGATCACAGTGTCTAGCACTTGTTCAAGTAGTTCTGAAACAAGTGCTTGAAGTGGACGTGATTGAACTGGAATTTTAAAGCCAGCCATTTCAGCAAGAACTGAAGAGTGACCAGCGCCAACTAGTGCAACTTTGTTAGCTAAAACATCACCTTGGTTTGTTTCAACGCCAACAACTCGACCATCTTGGATCTTGATGCCAGTAACTTCACAGTTTTGAATAATGTCAACACCCATGTCGCCCGCAGCTTTGGCATAACCCCAAGCAACCCAGTCGTGCTTAGCGATACCACCACGTGGTTGGTATGTGGCCCCCATAACCGGGTAGCGAATGTCATCGCTGATGTTAACGATTGGTGCAATCTTCTTAACTTCTTGTGGGGTTAGCCATTCGCTATCTATATCGGCAACACCGTTGGCATAGTAGTTGCGCATTTTGGTGCGCACATCGCTAACGCTGTGGGCAAGGGTCATTACGCCGCGCTGAGAGAAGAACATTTCATAGCCGACATCTTCTTGCAGACCTTCCCAAAGTTTTAGGGAATGTTCGTAAATACCTTCGGATTCATCCCAAAGGTAATTTGAGCGGATGATTGTGGTGTTACGAGCCATGTTGCCACCGGCAAGCCAACCCTTTTCAATCACAGCAATGTTTGTCATTCCGTGAAGCTTGGCTAGATAGTAAGCAGTGGCTAAACCATGACCGCCACCACCAACGATGATTGCATCGTAAGACTTCTTCGGGGATTTATGTGCCCAAAGAAAATCTGGATGCTCAGGTAATTCAACTGTTCGTCTGCGAGTAATCGTCATGTTAGGACTTCAATCTAGTCATGCCAGCGTCGAATTGAACATCTTCGCTGACAACAGCTGGGTAGAACTGATCAAAGTATTGCACTTCGACCTTTGTGCCAAGTGTTGAGGCTTCAATCGGTAGCCATGCATAGGCAAGTGGCTTACCAATACGGTGCCCGTAATTACTTGATGTGGTGTAACCAATTGGCTGGCCATTTAAGTACACG
>JBEGOT010000122.1:0-5040 GCA_041181865.1 Actinomycetota bacterium
GCCTGTTCATCAAGCATTTCATTTAAATCAATTGCTTCAGTTGCATACTGATCAATAGATAGCTCTTGTTCCATTGGCTTAACTGAAACAACTGGGTTCATAAATGGCTGATCGCCATCAAGTTCGCCAATTGCTAGGGCTGGATCAATTGGACCACGGGAGCGCTTGAAGCTTTTAATGCGGGCAAAAATTGTGCGGTGTTCAACCGGAACGCCTGCTAGATCATGCGCAGCTGAAATGGCGTCATAAGTTGGGTGCGCCATTGAAGTTTCATCTTCAGTTTCGGTCTTTGAAAAACGAGCGCGAAGTTCAGAAATCTTTCCTGGGATCGCAGCAACTGGCGTTGCAGTTATGATCAGCATTGAGAAGAACCAGAAAACGAAAAGTAGAGCGCAGGTAACTGCCGTGCCAACTGCGGACACAAATGGGAAAGTGAAAGCCCAGCCAACATAGCCACCAGCTGACTTAATTGCAGCAGCGCCAGCAGATGGGCTTGGGTTATGACGAAGAATGTGAGTGATGCCCATCACGGTAAGTGAAAATAATGTCCAGCCAATTAAAAGGCGGCCATTCTTACGTGCTGGATTATCTGGGTGACGAAGAACTTGGAATGCGATTGCAAATAATGCGATCGGAGCAACGATGTCAAAGACACCTACCCCACCTGTAACAACTGTGTTAACTACACCTGCAACAAATCCACCAGTGTGAAACCAGATCACACTTCCAGTGATGATGCCAAAAGATAAATAAAGAAGACCTAGACCATCGCGACGTTGCGCTGGATCTAGTTCGCGAGCACCAGTTCCAACCCCACGGAAGATCGCGCCAACAACGTGCGCGATACCTAGCCAGATATTGGTAATAAGTGCGCGAAGAGCAGAGAAGACTTTGGCAACAGGTGAAGTGCCTTTAGGTTTGCGTGACTTTGCAGCAGGACGTGGCTTAGGTCCAGGTCGTTGATTGGTCCTTGAAGATGGACGAGTGGAAGACGGACGTGGTCTAGTTGCTGACGGGGAAGCCATGCCTAAAAGAATATGGGTAAAGCCCTGTTTTCTAAGGGAGGATATATCTCGGCGTGTCGCTACTTGGATATATGGGTTTTAAGCCCGAATATGCCCTGGCATATATAACTTCTAGCCCTCGACTATAAGTGGCACGATCATAGGGCGGCGGCGATGTTTATCGCCAACCCACTTACCCACCACACGCCTTGCGATCTGGCTAAGTTGATGAGTATCTGTGACACCTTCGCGAAGTGAGTGTTCTAGCGCATCTCTTACCCCTGGCAAAATCTCATCGAAAATCGATTGATCCTCGCCAAAACCGCGGGCATGGATTTCAGGGCCTGCGATAACTTTGCCAGCTGTCACATCTACAGCTGCCACGACTGAAATGAATCCTTCTTCACCAAGAATGCGACGGTCTTTAAGAAGAGTTTCTGTTACATCGCCAACACTTGAACCATCCACGTAGACAAACCCACATGGCACAGCCCCAACAATTTTGGCAATGCCATTTTGCAAATCAACGACTACGCCATCTTCAGCGACCACCACATTGTTCTTTGGCACACCTGCTGAAACTGCCAGAGCTGCGTTGGCCCGAAGGTGACGCCATTCACCGTGTATTGGCATTACGTTTTTAGGTTTGACGATGTTGTAACAGTAAAGAAGTTCGCCAGCTGCTGCGTGCCCAGAAACGTGAACTAAAGCATTGCCTTTATGAACTACTTTTGCCCCGTGGCGTGTTAGTTCATTAATAATTCGATTAACTGCGTTCTCATTACCTGGAATTAACGATGAAGCCAAGATGACAGTGTCATTTGAGCCAACTTCAATTGCATGGTCGCGATTGGCAATGCGCGACAGCACGGCCATTGGTTCACCTTGGGATCCAGTGCAAATTAATACTGCGTGATCATCTGGCAGGTTAGCCATTTCATCAACGGTAATTAGCAGTCCGTCTGGGATGTGTAAGTATTCAAGTTCGCTGGCTACAGCCATGTTCTTAACCATGGACCTACCAACAAATGCGATCTTTCGGCCATGCTGGGCTGCCACATTAATAATCTGCTGAACTCGGTGAACATGCGATGCAAAAGATGCCACGATCACTCGCCCACTTGCCCGGCCGATCACGCTATCTAAAACTGGGACGATATCTTTTTCACTTGGTACAAAACCGGGCACATCAGAATTTGTTGAATCAACCATAAATAGATAAACTCCAGAATCGCCAAGACGAGCAAAGGTATTTAGATCAGTCTTTCGACCATCTAGAGGCAGCTGATCCATTTTGAAGTCGCCAGTCATCAAAACTGTGCCGGCATCTGTTTTAACGGCAACTGCCAGCGCATCTGGAATCGAGTGGTTAACGGCAATAAATTCAAGATTGAATGGCCCGATTTGAATGCTCTGGCCTTCTTTAACTTGGCGAAGGCTTGGGTTCATTCGGTGTTCTTTTAGTTTGCTTTCCATGAAAGCCAAAGTCAGCTGTGATCCGATTAATGGAATGTCTTGGCGTTCGCGAAGCAAATAAGGAACAGCACCAATGTGATCTTCGTGGCCATGGGTTAAAACAACAGCCTGGACATCACCCATGCGTTCACGAATGTAATCAAAGTCCGGAAGGATTAAATCAACACCAGGTTGAGATTCTTCTGGGAACAAAACACCGCAGTCAACAATTAATAACTTGCCGCCAAATTCCAGCACGGTCATATTTCGACCGATTTCACCAAGGCCACCAAGGGCCACAATGCGCATTGCGCCAGGCGCTAATTGCGGTGGCGTGCCTAGTTCAGGATGAGCGTGGGTCACAGATTAAAACCGCCAGCAATCAAGTCAACGCGTAATTGATCGCGCTGTGCTTGAGTTGCTGGAATCAAAGGAAGGCGTAAGAAACCACCGCCTGGGCGACCGAGCATATCTAATGCAGCTTTAACCATGATGGCTCCGCCAACACGTGTCATGATGCCTTCTGTAATTGGCACCATTCCAACATTTATTTTGCGAGCGGTTTCAAGATCGTTTGCCGCAATGGCTTCAACCATGGCTTTATGGCGATCAGCAACGATGTGACCGGTCACGCTGACAACACCTGTTGCACCGATGGCAAGTAATGCCAAGTTCAAACTGTCATCACCTGAGTAATAAGCCATATCTGATTTCGCCATCACAAGTGAGGCTGCCCATGGATCGGCTTTGGCATCCTTATTAGCAATGATCTTTGGATGATCGGCAAGCTTGATCATCGTTTCATTGCTAATCGCAATTCCCGCGCGACCTGGAATGTCATAAACCATTACTGGGAGGTCTGTGCTATCGGCAACTGAGTGCATATGAGCGATCACGCCATCTTGTGGTGGCTTGTTGTAATAAGGGGTGACTACAAGTAGCCCATCAGCACCAGCTCTAGCAGCGTCTTTGGCAAGTAATACTGAATGTGCGGTGTCATTTGAGCCAGCGCCAGCAACAATCTTTGCCCGGTCGCCAACAGCTGCGATGACCGTTTTTAGGATTTCAAGTTTTTCGTGCTCATCAGTTGTTGGTGACTCGCCTGTTGTGCCATTAACAACTAAGCCGTTATTGCCAAGGTCAACTAGGTCATTAGCTAGCTGGCTAAGTGCGTCGTGATCAACTTTTGAACCATCTTTAGTAAACGGGGTAACTATGGCAGTTAATACTGTGCCGAATGCATTCTTTGCCGCCGCTGACATAAACCTGTCTCTTTCCTTAAGGTGCGACTCTACCGTTAGCCACAAAAGCAGCGTGGGTTAACGGCATAAGTTCCTGGAAAACTTCTTCGTATTTCTCAGCAACCATCTCGATTTCGCGCTGCGGGAATGATGGGAAATGTGAACCCTCAACCTTGCGACGAAGGCTCAAGAAATTCATCATCGCTCTAGCATTCATGGTCACATAAGCAGAAGAGTAAATAGTTAGTGGCAGCACAATACGCGCCACTTCCCTAGCCACGCCAGCTTCGAGCATGCGTTCGTATTGTTGGTAAGCAACTTTGCAAGATTCCTTGGTTGCGTCAACCACAGTTTCGAACTGTTCTTTGGTGCCATCAACAAATTCGTAATGTCCGGTTTTGCCAATCTGAACTAACTTGCGCTGAGCATCTGGCACATAGAAGATCGGCTCTAACTGCTTGTAACGGCCTGATTCTTCGTTGTAACTTGCGATGCGGTGACGGAAGTGTTCACGCCACATAAAAATAGGTGCTTGCACAAAGAAAGTGAAGTTTGAGTGTTCAAATGGGCTACCGTGGCGGTCACGCATTAAGTAGTTGATTAGACCTTCAGATTGTTTAGGGTCTTTATTCAAATCCTCGTGAGAACTATCCCCTTTAGTTGATACTCGAGCTGCCCAAATGACATCAGCATCTGAAGCGGCATGCTTAATCAATTCAACGGTTACATCACTACGGAAGGTTATTTCTTGACTCACGCAATAAAGACTATCGGCGGGCTAATTAGGCAGTTAGCGAAGGTTCGTCTTTCTTAGCCTTGGCAAAAGGCTTGCCGTCCACAGGCTTTAGGAAGGTGTAAAGCACAATTGCCACATAGGCCACATAGGCGATTGCCTGAACTGAGGTCGTAGTTGCCTTGATGTTAAAGATGCCAGCAACCAAAGTGCTTAGTACTGAACCGTCGGTTAGCACCGAACTTAGGTTAATTAGGACATTGTCTTCACCTGGCAATAAGCCCACTTCTTGGAATTCATGAATGCCGTAGGAAAGTACACCGGCTGCCACGAAAACTAAAAGTACGCCAGTTACGCGGAAGAATTTTGGCAGATTCACGCTGGCTGCCGATTCATAAATTGCCCAGCCTAGGCCAACTGCGGTTCCAAGGCCCAGGGTCAAACCAATAAGAGATGCACTGGCGCTACCAGTTGCCTGAGCTGCAGCCCAATAAAAAATGGCTGTTTCAGCGCCTTCGCGAATAACTGCTACAAAAGCCATTAGAGCAACTGCGATTTGCCCACCGCTTAGGTCTGCTTCATCTAAGCGATTACGAAGATCAGTTGA
>JBEGOT010000123.1:0-7484 GCA_041181865.1 Actinomycetota bacterium
CGCGCACTTAGATGCAACAACTGTTTTGTCTCGTCCGATTTCAGAAAAGGGTATTTACCCAGCTGTGGATCCACTTGACTCAACTTCACGCATTCTTGATGCCCGTTACGTTGGCGCAGAACACTACGCAGTGGCTGCTCGTGTTAAGGAAATCTTGCAGCGCAATAAGGAACTTCAAGACATCATCGCGATCCTTGGTATCGATGAACTTTCTGAAGAAGACAAGATCCTAGTAAATCGCGCTCGCCGCATTGAACGATTCTTGTCACAGAACATGTTCGTAGCTGAAGCATTCACTGGCCAGAAGGGCTCTTTCGTACCAGTTGAAGAGACCGTTGCCTCATTCAAGAAGCTAACTGAAGGTGAATACGATCATCTGCCAGAACAAGCATTCTTCATGTGTGGTGGTATCGACGATGTTGAAGCTAACGCCAAGAAACTAAAGGGCTAATTTAAATGGCAAACCTGAACGTAGCCGTTGTTGCAGTTGATCGGAATATCTGGTCAGGTGAAGCAAAGACGCTAATTGCTAAAACAACTGAAGGCGAGATTGGCATTCTTGCCGGTCACGAACCAGTGCTTTCGCTTTTAGTTGACGGTGTAGTTCGCGTTGAAGGAACCGATGGTGAAAAAATCCAGGTTTCGATAAGCGGTGGTTTTTTAGCCGTTGATAACAACAGCGTTCGCGTTCTAGCCGAAGATGCTCAAGTACTTTAAGAGTATAAAAATAAAAAACCCGCCAAACTCGGCGGGTTTTTTATTTAGTTACTCATAGCTCGCTGCAAATTATTCATCATGAACTTACCGACTGAGCCAATGTGTTTATCTGAAGCTTCCCAAGCCCGATCGGCATCGCCAGAGGCAATTGCTTCATAAAGCGCTTCGTGTTCAAGGTGATGTGGGGTCGCTTCACTTTCATTTTCAACATCTAGCAGAACATAAATCTGCATCGACTCGTGTTCGATTTCAGCTGTAGCACGAATTAATCTAACTGATTTAGTTGCCTCTGCGATCGCAATGTGGAAAGCATTGTCGGCAAGCCAGTGCTGTGCGGTATTGCTTGAATCAGCCAAGCATAAATTTAAATGTTTTCTAATTTTCTCTAAAACTTTTTCATCCGCCCGTTCGGCAGCAAAAACTGCAGCCTGATTTTCAATTGTTGTCTGATAGTCGATTAGTTCTCGTATATGTTGCAAAGTAGGCATTGCATATTTGCTTCGCCTAAATTGTGGAATTGGCGCCTGGGCTACGAATGAGCCGCCATTTCGACCACGAACGGTTTCTATGTAACCAAGGTCGCGCAAAATCGAAAGCGCTTGGCGAAGTGTCATTTGGGCGACATTTAGTTGTGCTGCTAATTCCGCTTCAACTGGAAGTTGGTCACCTGGCTTTAATACACCGGAGATTATTGCTTGGCTTAATCTGCGAATTACTAAGTCTGTTGCCTTGTCCGCATCTATAGGACTAAGTAGAGCTTCCCTTGTAAGCAACAACATCCTAAATAACCCCCAATTTTGCTGGTGATCCCATTCTGCCGAAGTTGACTGACAATTAATAGAGAAAATTTTCAAAAAAGAATTGTGTTGCGAAAATGTAATGAAGTGATTGTCAACAAATTAGCGAAAATTAACCGCTTACCTTACGGTGAAAGGGGATCCTTCGATTGGGCCTGATGGGGTTGTTACATAAACCCGGTAAGTTCCGGCAGATTTCACCTTTACAGTCACTGATTCTTTAGAAACAGAATTGTAAACAGTTTTCCAAACTTTTGCTTTTACACTTTTATATCGGGTTTTGCCCGCTTTTTGGTAGGCAACTTTAACTGTGCCGTTGGTGTAAATCTGCAACGCCGTTCTACTCCCAGCAGGGACACTTAAGTTGATTGCAACTGTGCGCTTCTTGACTACATTGGCAGCAACACTTCCACTAGCGCTCACCGGAGCAGCAGCAACTGCGCCTCCACCTCCGCCACCACCGGAAGCAGGAGCTGTTGCCGGTGCAGCTGGTGGATCACTAATTGTGATCGTCATGGTACTGGTTGCTGTTTTGCCGCCACCAGTTGCGGTGACTGTATAAGAAGTTGAAGTCAAACTGCTAGACGGAGTACCTGAAATCACGCCAGTAGAGGTGTTAAGTGAAAGCCCGCTTGGCAATGCCGAGCTAATTGAATATGTCGGAGTAAATCCGAAGTTTCGGTACGTAAATGCTGAGGTATTTGAAATGGCACTTCCGGAAGTTCCAGAAATCGTTTGAGATGTAGGAGAAATTTCAGCATTAATTGATGTAGATGTGTAGGTATTCCAACCATTTGAGGGCTGCTGAATAAATTTGTCGGCATCGCCTGCAAAACCTGAAGAGATTACGTTATCAAGTGCAGAGCTATCTATATTTGACCAAACTTGTGCCGGTGTCAGCGTGCTGTTTTCGCTAAGCATGTTTGCGGCAACCCCTGCTACAAGAGGTGAAGCCATCGAGGTTCCTGATTTATACGTATACCCAGAAACTGAACTGTAGTCAGCTGAGTAGATATCTAAACCAGGTGCATAGATATCAGTGCATGTACCGTAATTCGAAAAGTACGAGTCATCAATGTAAGTAGTAACTTGATGTCCAGTTAATCCATTTCCTGCCGAATTTACTGTAATTGCATTTGGAGCTTTTGCAGGTGTGTAGTTACAAGCATCTTCTTTTTGCTTAAATGATCCATTTGGGTATTGTGAACCGTTTCCTGATGCAACTACGACTACAACACCGTGGTCAATTAATGACTGAATTAATGAAAGTGTTGAATTCACCGTGCCGGAGGTTCCAAGACTCATATTGACCACGGCTGGATGCTGATGGTTATCAAGAATCCATTGCAGTGCTTGATCGGTCCAAGATACTTGCCCTGTTCCATCACAACGCAAAACACGAAGCGGGATCAAATTAACGCTCTTTGCTACGCCAGTTGTGTTTCCACCAGCGATACCAGCAACGTGAGTGCCATGACCATTACAGTCCGTGGTTCCTTGACCATCGCCAACAAAGTCAGCACCAGATAAAACTCGAGACGTTCCTCCCACTAGAAACTCATTGTGATTTGCAACAATGCCGGAATCGACAATGTAAACATTTACACCGGCACCATCGCTTGAGTAGGTGTAAGTGTTATTGCGAGTACCAGAGTCGAGAAGATCAAGGCCCCAAAGTCCTAGTGGTGAAGTGACGTCACGAGTTTCAAATGCGTACATCGTGCTATTCGGGTCAGCAGTTGCAACCACCGCCGTACCCGCAAGATCAGCTGCAATTTGCTTGGCGTCATCTAGGGGAATCGCCTGGTCAAAATTAATAGTGCGATAACCAGAGCCAATCGTTTCACCCAATGAGTAATCGATTGAGCTGGTTAGGGCATCGGTTCCATTTGGATCACCTGATGCATCCACCAATGCAACACCTGGCTCGTATTTAACAATTAATGAGTCAACAAGTTCTGTTGATCCAGGAATGTCGCTGGCACTAGCTGGCGTTGCAAGGCCGGCCGAAACCAAGGATGCGGCAATTGAAAAAGCGACAAAAGCGCGCCTTGTTTTCAATTGCTTATACATCCGAGACCTTTTCACAGTGTTTATAACGAAATTTTACCCCAGAAAATTTCTTTGAATTTTCATAAAAATAGCCCCAATGTTCGGGGTAACGAAGTTTTCTGACAGCATAAGAGCGTGACTCGCGCATTACTTATAGATACAGATCCTGGCATTGATGATGCCGTTGCAATTGCACTTGCATTGGCCGTTCCTGATGTCGAGGTGATCGGAATCTCGACAGTTGGTGGCAACACTGGACTTGCGCACACAACTAGAAATGCACTTCGCTTACTTGAGTTCCTAGGCCGAAGTGACATCCCAGTTGCATCTGGTTATGACCAGCCATACAAGCGTGCAAAAAAACTGGAAGAAGCTACCGCTGTTCATGGCTCTGATGGTTTTGCTGGGGTTAATCTTCAAGATCCAGTTACTAAAGTTGTCTCAACAAACTCTTCAGATTTTCTAGCGGAGAAAATCCGCAATTCAAAAGATCCCGTGACACTTGTGGCCATTGGGCCATTAACCAACATAGCCCATCTGGTTGATGCCCATCCGGATGTTGTTGGATTAATTGATCGCTTTGTAATCATGGGTGGCGCCGCCCACACAGGTAACGTAACTCCGGTTGCTGAATTCAATATTTGGCATGATCCAGAAGCTGCCAAGCGCGTTTTTGCATCAGGGCTTGAAGTGGTGATGGTTGGATTAGATGCAACTCACAGAACAAAAACCTTTGAAGAGCTTTGGTCATGGCTTCCTGATGCAGGCCAATTCGGTGAAGTGTTTAAGACCATGATTGATGCCTACACAGATTTTTACCATTCTGTTTATGGCGAACGAATGACACATCAACATGACGCTCTTGCTATGGCAGAAGCAATCTGGCCTGGGATTATGGAATCTTCAAGCGCTTTTATCGATGTTGAATGCGAAAGTGATTTAACTCTTGGTATGACCGTTACAGATATACGCATGCGCCAAGGACAAAAGCCAAATAGCTTTGTGGCTTGGGGGCTAGATAGCGATCTGTTTCACACTCGATTGATGGATAGCCTAAAAAATCTGGCAAATTCCATTAAATAAAGAAAAGAATTTTCCAGGCTTAACATTCCTCGAATAATTCCCTGCAGGTTTGCTCACATTGGTTGTCTAACTTAAGTTTCATAAGCGGACAAGCTAAAAGTGTGAGTCCACAAACGTAAGGAAAGTAAATGTCAGAAAAGAATGAATCGGTGGCTGAGGTACCAGCAGAAGGTAATTCTGCTGACTTCTTCTCCGCCAGCAAAGTTAAGGAAGCGGTCAAGGCTAAGCGAGTTGCCTGGCCTTGGTTAGCAGTTGCTGCAACTGCAGTTGTTGCAGGTCTTGGTGGGTTTGCAATTGGCCACACCGGCGGATTCAACGACCGTCCAGCAGCATTCTCTGAGCGCCTTGGCAACGGACCAATGGGTGATCACCAAATGAATGGACACAAGGGTGGACATCATGATGGACGCATGGGTGGTCAGATGATGGGCGATAACGATGGCTTATTAAATGGCAGTACACCGCATTGCCATGATGCTAATGGTCAAGATGTTCAAGTCCAAGCCGATGGTACTTGTGCAGATGGTTCAATACCGGGTGAAAAAATGATGGGCCCTAACACCCAGCCAAGTGCATCTCCTTCAGCAAGTTCATCAAAGTCTTAATTAGCACTCACAAATAAAAAAGCCCCACTTCCTACGGGTGGGGCTTTTTTGTTTTTAATTATCTAGTTGCCCCTGGTGACCAAAGCACATCACCAATTTCTTTATTGGCCACACGAGCCAAAATGAAAAGTAAGTCTGATAGGCGGTTTAAGTAAGTAGCTGCAAGTTGATTCATACCGCCGTGATACATGTCGATTGCTGCCCAAGTGCTACGTTCAGCGCGGCGAACAACGGTTCTGGCTAAATGCAAGTGAGACGCTTCAGTTGTTCCACCAGGAAGAATAAATGAACGTAGTGGTTCAAGTTCTTCGTTGTATTTATCGCAGGCTTTTTCGATTCGGTTCACATATTCATCGGTAACTCGAAGTGGTTCATGATCTGGGTTATCAATAATTGGTGTTGATAAATCTGCACCAAGATCGAATAGCTCATTTTGAATTCTGGTTAATAACTCAACAATGTCGCTTCGCAGATTTCCAGTTGAGACAGCAAGACCAATTGAACAGTTGGCTTCGTCAACGTCTGCATAGGCACGAAGACGCGGATCATTCTTACCAGTGCGACTCATGTCGCCAAGATTTGTTGTGCCATCATCACCAGTGCGGGTATAAATCCGAGTTAAATTAACCATGACCTAAGCCTACGGGTATCAGTAACTTAGTAACTGGCGGGAATAGCGGTAATCTCTAGGAGTTATGGAAGTTTTTCGAATCCAGGGTGGTAACAGGCTTGCTGGGCAAGTTCGAGTTACCGGAGCGAAAAACAGCAGCCTGAAATTAATGGCAGTTGCACTGTTGGCAACAGGGAAGACCACACTTCAAAGTGTTCCAAATATTTTGGACGTCACAATCATGGCTGAGTTATTAAGGCGACTTGGGTGTGAGGTTACTTATGACCCTGCAACTGAAGTTGCAGTTATTGATGTCCCTGAAAACATTGAGCACAGGGCCGACTATGACTTAGTCAGAAGAATGCGTGCTTCGATAGCTGTGCTTGGGCCATTAGTTGCAAGAACTGGAAGTGCTGATGTTGCCCTTCCAGGTGGCGATGCAATTGGTTCACGCGGTTTAGATATGCACATTGCAGGCTTAGAGCGAATGGGCGCCAAAGTCTCTAATGATCACGGGTATCTAGTTGTTCACGCCCCAAGCACTGGTTTAGTCGGAACACAGGTTTATTTAGATTTCCCAAGCGTTGGCGCTACTGAAACTTTGCTGACAGCTGCAGTTTTGGCAAATGGTAAAACAGTTATTGATAACGCAGCACGTGAACCTGAAATTGTTGACATTTGTCAGATGCTTGTAAAGATGGGTGCTCAAATTGAAGGCATCGGCACTTCCATGCTGACTGTCACAGGGGTAACTGAATTAAAACCAGTGGAACATACGACTGTGCCAGATCGAATTGTTGCCGGAACTTGGGCAGTTGCCGCAACTATTACTCAAGGTGAAATTACAGTTTCGAATGCAAACCCTGAGCACATTTCTTTGGCGCTAGATAAATTAACTTCAGCTGGCGCGCAAGTTTCAATTTTTGCTGACGGATTTCGGGTGACAATGGACAAACGACCAAAAGCTGTGGACATTGTGACTTTGCCGTATCCAGGTTTTGCCACTGACTTACAACCGCAATTCATCGCAATGAATTCAATTGCTGAAGGCCAAGCGATGGTTACTGAAAACTTATTCGAAGCAAGATTTAGATTCGTTCAAGAACTAAGCCGACTTGGGGCAGAAGTTCGAACTGATGGCCATCATGCGCTTGTTCGCGGCAAAACTCATTTATCAGGGGCACCAGTTGAAGCAACTGACATTAGAGCAGGTGCAGGTTTAGTACTAGCCGGATTGGTAGCTGATGGAGAAACCATTGTTCATGCAGTTGAACACATTGATCGAGGTTACGTCGGATTTGAACAAGAACTTGCAAGACTTGGGGCGAAAATAGTTCGCGAAAAGACTCAAGACTTTAAGTAGTTAATTAGCCGGTGTTAACGCCCGAATTTGATCTGAAAGACTAAAGAACGTGAAGCAAATTGGAGTCGTTGGCCTTGGCATCATGGGTGCTGGCATCGTTGAAGTCTTTGCAGCCAACGGATTCGAAGTCATCGGTATTGCTGAAAGTGATTCAGCAGTTGCTTTAGGTCAGTCAAATCTAGGTAAGTCACTAAATCGAGCCGTTGAAAAAGGTAAGCGAACCCAAAGTGAAGCCGACCAAATCCAACAGCGAATTC
>JBEGOT010000124.1:0-10997 GCA_041181865.1 Actinomycetota bacterium
AATTGATTACACAATGACCCGTCAACAATTTGGTCGACCAATCGCAGGTTTCCAACTAAGCCAGCAAAAACTTGCCGACATGGCAATTGCAACAGGCAATGGCATGTTACTGGCCGCCCACCTTGGAAAGCTAAAAGATCAGCATCTACTTCGCCCCGAGCAAGTGAGTATTGGTAAGAAATCTAATGCTCGCATGGCTCTAGAAGTTGCTCGTGAATCACGCTCAATGCTTGGTGGTAGCGGTATTACTTTGGAATACCCAATTATTCGTCACATGAATAATTTGGAAAGTGTTTACACCTACGAAGGCACCAACGAAATTCACACACTTGTTGTTGGTCAAGCTCTTACGGGGATTGCTGCTTACGCGAACTAATTACTTGCCGGTGAAGTAGCCGACAAGTTTTGGAATCTTTGATTCACGATTAAAGATATTTTCAGAAGCATCTGCCACTGCCATTGATTGCAAACCAAGGTTTGCACCAAACCAACGTAGTGGTTCAGTTTCCCAATTTGGCGAACGGTGATTAACCCAAGGCAATTTAACAAGTGGACTATCTTTTCGGGTAATTAAATCGGCAAGGGTTCGGCCAGCTAAGTTGCTGGTGCCAACACCATCGCCAACATATCCGCCTGCATGGGCAATGCCGGTGGTTGAATCAAAACTTGCGGTAGCCATCCAGTCACGAGCAATACCGAGCGGACCACCCCAGGTGTGGGTAACAACTTTGCATTCAAGAACTGGAAATAGATCAACCAAAATATCAAAGATAGCTTCGTGCACTTTTGGCGTGCGATCAAACGCAGGGCTCACTTTTGAACCAAAATGATATGGCGCACCTCGACCACCAAAGGCAAAGCGATTATCACTTGTGCGCTGACCGTAAATAATTAAATTTCGGCCATCGCTAAATACCTCTCGCTTAGCCAAACCAATGTGCGACCAAACTTCATCACTAAGTGGTTCAGTTGCCAGCATCAAAGAATAAATCGGTGCGATCGCTCTTTTTAGTCCAGCTAGTGAAGGCGTGTAACCCTCAGTTGCTCTGACTACATATCGAGCTCTAATAACAGCATCGGCAGTTGTGACCATTCCTGGATCAATTCGAAGTGCTGGAGTGTTCTCATAAATCATTACTCCGAGTTTTTCTACGGAGGCGGCTAACCCGCGAACGAGCTTTGCCGGATTAATTGCCGCTACATGGGGCGTGAAAGAGGCACCATAATTTTTTGTAACCAGGGCGCGATCTTTAGTTTCTTCTGGGGTTAGGTATGAATAATCTTCTTCGCCAAAACCCCACTTACGCCAATTTTCAACATCAGCAAGCGCACGATCGCGCTGAAGGGTAGATCTAGCGAAAACAAGTGATCCACCGCGCTGCCAGTCACAATCAATTTGCAGTTCCTTAGTTATCGATTCAATTTCGCTAACGGTTTCATGCATCGCAACTTGCATAGCTCGGGCCTGGTCGTGGCCAAACATGCGACCAAGTTTGTTAATTGTGGTTGGAAATAGAGCAGAGCACCAGCCACCATTTCGACCTGATGCACCAAAGCCAGCAACATTTGCATCAATGATTGCAATGTCTAAATTTGGATTATTTTGCTTCAGATAAAAAGCAGTCCAAAGCCCGGTGTATCCAGCGCCAACAATCGCAACATCTACATCTAAATCACTGGTAAGTGAAGTGCGCATGCTGGTAGCAAGTGCTGGTGGGAGAGTGTCCCACCAGAATGAGATGCTGCGATTGTTGGTCACAAATGCCTTAAAGGATTGTCATGCCTTCAATTAATGTGGCGCGAAGAATTTGTTCAATTTCATCAAATTCTTTTTGCCCAATAATCAGTGGTGGAGCCAACTGAATTACCGGGTCGCCACGATCATCGGCGCGACAGTACAGACCATTTTCAAATAGTTTCTTGGATAAGAATCCGCGTAGAAGTTTTTCAGCTTCATCCGGACTAAAGGTTTCTTTAGTCTTCTTATCTTTAACTAATTCGATTCCGTAGAAGAAACCTTCACCACGAACATCACCAACGATGTCTAGATCCTTTAGTTTTTCTAGAGTGCGACGGAAAGCGCCTTCGTTTTCTTGAACATGTTGATTTAAACCTTCACGTTCAAAAATATCCAAGTTAGCCAGTGCCACAGCACAGGAAACTGGGTGTCCACCGAAGGTGTAACCATGAGCGAAGTAATTCATGCCGCGCTTAAACGGTTCGAATACTTTTTCATTCACAATCATTGCGCCAAGTGGTGCATACCCTGAAGTAACACCCTTTGCCATAGTGATGATGTCTGGCACGATGCCAAAGCGCTTTGAAGCAAAGTAATCTCCGATGCGACCAAATGCGCAGATAACTTCATCGGCCACAAATAGCACGTCATACTGATCGCAAATTTCGCGAACGCGTTCTAAATATCCAGGTGGTGGCGGGAAGCAACCACCTGAGTTTTGAACTGGTTCTAGGAATACTGCAGCAACTGTGTCTGGACCTTCAAACAAAATCGCTTCTTCGATTCGGTTTGCAGCCCATTGGCCAAATGCTTTGATGTCATCTTGGTGGTACTCAGCGCGGTAGAAATTAGTATTTGGAACGCGGAAACCACCGGGGGTTAACGGTTCAAAGAATTTCTTTGCATCTGGAATACCAGTAATAGCAAGTGCACCTTGTGGTGTGCCGTGGTAAGCAACGGAGCGACTAATTACTTTGTGCTTCATTGGTTTGCCAATTAATTTGTAGTACTGCTTGGCAGCTTTCCAGGCCGATTCAACAGCTTCGCCGCCGCCGGTTGTGAAAAATACTCGGTTCAAATCACCTGGTGCATGATGGGCCAAACGTTCGGCCAGTTCAACGGCTTTTGGATGGGCGTAAGACCAAAGAGGGAAGAAGGCCAATTGCTCTGCTTGTTTAGCAGCAGCTTCGGCGAGTTCTTTGCGACCATGACCAACTTGAACTGTGAAAAGTCCAGCTAAACCATCGATGTAGCTTTTACCTTTGTCATCGAAGATGCGCGCACCTTCACCGCGAACGATCATCGGTACTTCACCGCCTTGTTCAAAATTTGAATGGCGAGTGAAATGCATCCACATGTTGTCTTTGGCTGCTTGCTGATAGTTAGTTGTTTGCTGATTAAGCGTTGTCATGAGTTTTCTGTTCTCTGATTAACGGGTTCCCCACGTATAGATCTGCTTGCGCAGTTTCAGATACATGAATGTTTCAGTGCGACGGACCCCAGGGAGCGCACGGATCTTGCGGTTGATTACTTCTAGAAGTGCTTCATCGTCTTCGCAGACAACCTCAAGGAGTATGTCGTAGGACCCAGCTGTGACAACTAGGTAAGAAACTTCGGGCATCTTCACAATTACGTCTGCAACTGCTTCGATGTCACCATCAACTTCCACACCAATCATGGCTTCACGATTGAATCCAACTTGCATTGGATCTGTGACCGCCACGATCTGCATCACACCTGTTTCCAGCAGCTTTGAAACTCGCTGGCGCACGGCTGCCTCAGATAACCCAACGGCTTTGCCAATGGAGGCATAAGGACGTCGGCCATCTTCTTGCAGTTGCTCGATAATCGACTTTGAAACATCATCGAGCGTGGATGCCTTGGACATACCTTCCATATTGCGGGGTCAAAATGGCTTAAGCAAGTGATTTCGCAGTAATTTGCCAATTTCTTTGCGAATTGCGTGTATTTGTGACCAATTTGTTACCGAAATCGTATAAAAAACTGATTAATTCCCTGAACAAATGCCTTTTGCAGTCGTAAAGTGCCTATTAAGTAGTGGAATACCTGAAAAGGAAAAGGAAGATAAGTCTGTGTCAAAGGTTTTGCAGAATTTCATCAATGGCCAACTAGTAAATAGTTCTAGTGGCAAAACCACCGAAGTTATCAATCCATCAACTGGAGCCGTTTACGCAGAAGCACAATTATCAAATGCTAAAGATGTCGATCAGGCATATGGCGCAGCTGAAAAAGCATTTGAAGAATGGCGCGAAACCACTCCTTCGCAGCGCCAAAAAGCATTACTTGATATTGCTGATGTCTTAGAAGCAAATGCAAATGAACTTATCGAACTTGAAGGTATTAATACCGGTAAGCCATTTGCAGTAACTGCATCTGAAGAAATTCCACCGATGATCGATCAGATCAGATTTTTTGCAGGAGCAGCTCGCGTACTTGAAGGTCGCGCAGCTGGTGAATACATGAAAGGTTTCACATCGATCATTCGCCGAGAACCAATTGGTGTGATCGGGCAGGTAACACCTTGGAACTATCCAATGATGATGGCTGTTTGGAAATTTGCTCCAGCAATTGCTGCTGGTAACTGTGTCGTTTTAAAGCCGTCTGACACAACACCAGTTTCAACAATTCGCATGGCTGAACTGATCGGCGACATTTTGCCACCTGGAGTTTTAAATGTCGTTACTGGTGACCGCGACACCGGTAGAGCGCTAGTCGAACATGAAACCCCACAAATGGTTTCGATCACCGGTTCAGTTCGAGCAGGTATGGAAGTTGCTGGAAGCGCTGCGCGCGATGTTAAGCGCGTTCATCTAGAACTTGGTGGCAAAGCACCAGTAATTATTTTTGATGATGCAGATATCGAAGCTGCTGCTGAATGGCTAGCAGTGGCTGGCTTTTTCAACGCCGGTCAAGATTGCACTGCAGCAACACGCGTGCTTGTCGCTGACAAAGTGTATGACGATTTTGTGCACGCACTATCCCAGCAAGCTAAGGGTCTTTCAACAACCTTTGAACAAGGACCAAGTGATGGTGATGCACTAGTGCCACCAGTTAACAATGCTGCGCAACTTGAAAAAGTTTTGGGCTTCATAGATCGCGCTCCTAAGCACGCAAAGATTTCAGCCGGTGGATCGCGCATTGGCGATCGTGGTTACTACATTGAACCAACAGTCATTTCTGACCTAAAGCAAGACGACGAGATGATTCAAAATGAAATCTTTGGACCAGTTATGACAGTTCAAAAGTTTGATGACGAGGCTAAGGCGCTTAAGTGGGCAAATGGCGTTAAGTATGGGTTAGCTTCAAGCGTTTGGACACGTGATATCGGGCGCGGGCTAAGAATGTCTAAATACCTTGATTTTGGTGCAGTTTGGATCAATACCCACATTCCACTTGTGGCCGAGATGCCACACGGTGGCTTTAAACACTCGGGCTATGGCAAAGATCTATCGATGTATGGCTTTGAGGACTACACCCGGATTAAGCATGTTATGGCAAGTTTGGATTAGGCGTTAAGTAGATTAAGTAAATAGCGAAGCAGCAGGAAAAGGAAAAATCGTGAACGAAAATATGAACGAACAAAAGTCAGTCGAATTTCTAAAAAATGCGATGTCACGTCGTGGCTTCCTTGGCGCAGCTGGCGCAGTTGCAGTCGGTGGCGCATTGGCTGCTTGTGGAACAGGGGGATCAACCCCAGCAGCAGGTGGCGCAAGCACAGGTGCTGCAGCGTTCCCAGCAGATGTTTCTGACACTGAAAAAGTTGTTCGCTGGGCTAACTGGCCACTTTATTTAGATTATGACGAAGATGCTAAGACTTACCCAACTCTTGATGCCTTCGCAGCAGCTTCAGGTATTGCACCAACCTACAAAGAAGAAATCGATGACAACGCAACTTTCTGGGGCAAAGTAAACGGTCAGTTAAAGACTGGTCAAGACATTGGCTTTGATGTGGTCACACCAACTGACTGGATGGCATCACGTTTCATTCAGTACGGTTACGCACAACCACTTGATGCAGCAAAAATTCCAAACAAAGTAAATATTTTGGATAACTTAGCTAACGTAAGTTTCGACAAAGGTCGTAACTACTCACTTACCTGGCAGTCAGGTTTCGGCGGACTTGTTTGGAATAAAGAAAAACTTCCAAACGGCCTTCAGTCAGTTGATCAGCTTTGGTCAGATGAACTAAAGGGCAAAGTAACTGTCCTTTCTGAAATGCGCGACACCATGGGCATCATTTTGAAATCTCTTGGAATTGATATCACAAACGGAATTACCGAAGATCAATGGCAACAAGGTCTTGAATTCCTAGGTGGAAAGCTTGATGACGGCAGCATCTACAAAGTTCAAGGTAATGAATACGCCAAAGATCTAGTTAGCGGCCAAGCATGGGCTGGCATCGTATGGTCTGGCGACATCTTCATTCTTAATGCTGAAAATGACGACAAGTGGGGATTCGCCCTTCCTGAATCAGGCGGCATGCTTTGGTCAGACAACATGTTGATTCCATCAACATCAAGTCACCAATCAAACGCAATGGCAATGATGAACCATTACTACGATCCAGCCGTTGCAGCCCAGGTTGCTGCTTACGTTAACTACATTTGTCCAGTTAAGGGCGCTCAGGCTGAAATGGAAAAGATTGATCCAGCACTTGCTGCAAGTGAATTCATTTTCCCAACTGCAGAAACCTTAACTAAGGCAAGTGTTTTCCCAGCTCTTGATTCAGCTGCTGAGCAATCATTTTCTGATTCATGGGCAACCACTACAGGGGTGTAATAAAAACACATGGGTGATGTCTTAACCGCAACCGGAAATGTAAAACTACAAGGATTGCGGAAGGTGTATGGCGACTTTGTCGCAGTGCACAATCTGGATCTGGAGATCCCGCAAGGATCATTCTTTGCACTGCTTGGGCCTTCAGGTTGCGGCAAGACCACGACCCTGCGAATGATTGCAGGTCTTGATGAGCCCACTTCCGGTCAAGTAATGATCGGTAGTACTGATATCACCGACACCAAGCCTTATCAACGCCCAGTTAATACCGTTTTCCAAAACTATGCGCTCTTTCCGCACATGGATATTTTCGAAAACGTTGCTTTCGGTCTTCGCCGGCGGGGCGAAAAAAATGTTGATAAAGCAGTCACTGATGCCTTAGAACTTGTGCAACTTGGTCACTTAGCAAAACGCAAACCAGCACAAATGTCTGGTGGCCAGCAGCAACGTATTGCTCTAGCCCGTGCAATTGTTAACCGCCCGCAAGTGCTGTTGCTTGATGAGCCACTTGGCGCACTTGATCTAAAGCTTCGCCGTCAGATGCAGTTAGAACTTAAGCGCATTCAGTTAGAAGTTGGCTTAACCTTCGTGCACGTAACTCACGACCAGGAAGAAGCCATGACTATGGCTGACACCATCGCAGTTATGAATAACGGGGTAATTGAACAACTTGGTTCACCAACTGATTTGTATGAAAATCCACAAACTGCATTTGTAGCTAACTTCCTTGGTCAATCAAATCTATTCCGCGCAACTATCGATTCAGTCGACAACGAAAATGTTTTGGCATCGGATAAAGATGGCAAGTATTTACTAAAACGCAATCGAATAGCTGCTGGTACGGATCTAACTGTTGGTAAGAAAATCTTGGTTGGCATTCGTCCTGAAAAAATTACAGTTTCAACTAGCGATCAATTACATGGGGAATTTAATAACCAAGGTGGCGTAGTTCGGGACGCTTCATTCTATGGGGTTTCAACTCAGTATGTGATCGACACACCAACTGGTGAAAACTGGATGGCCTTTGAGCAAAATGCTGGGGGCGGAGTTATCTCTGCTGGCGCCAGAGTTTATGCAACTTGGAAACCAGAGCATGCATTTGGTTTGCCAGGCTCTGAAGATGTCTTAGCCGGCGATCAGATCGCAGCAGAATTTGAAGCCGCAGGAAACTAGTTATGGCTTTTGCACACGCACTAGGGGATAGTGGGGCAGGCCAGTCTGCGCCAACTAAAAAAGCAAAACGCAAACTTACCCCGTATTTGCTTTTACTTCCTGGTGGACTTTGGCTAAGTATTTTCTTTGTCGTTCCAATTGTCATTTTGTTTATGACAGCGCTAATGACACCACTACCTGGTGGTCTGCCAGGTCAGTTCGTACAGACTTTCACTTTCACAAACTTTATTGATGTTCTTTCTCGGCCGCAGTTTTTAGCTGCGCTTCAACGCTCATTTTTATTTGCTTCAATGGCAACTCTGCTTGCCCTGGCAATCGGTTACCCGCTTGCATATGCAATTGCATTTAAGGCAGGCAAGTATAAAAACTTGATGTTAATAATGGTGATTGCGCCATTTTTCGTTTCATTTATTTTGCGCACAATCGCTTGGCGACAAATTTTGGGTGATGAAGGCCCAGTTCTTGGAGCACTTAGATTTATTGGGTTTGCAAGTGAAACAACTTCTGTTTATCCATCAACACTTTCGGTAGTTGCAGGTATTACCTACAACTTTCTGCCATTCATGACATTGCCAATTTATTCATCGCTTGAACGTATGGATGGCAAATTAATTGAGGCATCCGGCGATTTATATGCACCTGCTTTCACCACATTTAGAAAAGTGACTTTGCCAATTTCGCTACCAGGTGTAGTTGCTGGAACACTTCTAACTTGGATCCCTGCAGCTGGTGATTACATCAACGCATCGCTTCTTGGAAATCAGCGAACCACCATGATCGGCAACGTAATTGATGCGCGCTTCCTTGGCACAGTTGATTATCCAACTGCAGCCGTACTTTCATTTACTTTAATGTTGACTATTTTGATTTTGGTTTCGCTTTATGTTCGCCGAACCGGCACAGATGAGTTGGTGTAATTATGCGCTGGCTTGGTAAAAATGCCCTACGTATTTATGCGGTAATTGCCCTTATTTATTTAGCTGTTCCAGTTATTTACACTTTTGCATTCTCATTTAATGATGCTGGACGTACAAACTTGGTTTGGCAGGGTTTCACTTTTGATGCCTGGAAGAATATTTGTGGTGCTCCCGAAGTTTGTTCTTCTGTTCGAAATTCAATAATTTTGAGCGCAACTTCAACTTTTATTGCAACCGTGCTTGGCACGATGATTGCATTTGCGATCGCTCGCTATGACTTCAAAGGCCGAGCAACAACAAATCTTTTGATTTTCCTGCCGATGGCAACACCTGAGGTAGTACTGGGTTCGTCACTACTAGCTCTTTATTTGAATGTTGGCGGAACACTACTTGGTTTTCCAGGTGTATTAATTGCCCACGTTATGTTTTGTATTTCATTTGTAGTGGTAACAGTTAAAGCAAGAATTGCTTCTCTTGATCCACGTTTAGAACAGGCCGCGCAAGACCTATATGCAAATGAACGTGAAACTTTTAGAAAAGTCACTTTGCCACTAGTGATGCCAGGTATCGCAGCTGCAGCGCTACTTGCATTTTCACTATCGTTTGATGACTTTATTATTACTAATTTCAACTCAGGGTCGAATTTCTCAACATTTCCAAAATTTGTTTGGCTCTATAACCAACGCGGAATTCCGCCACAAGCGAATGTTATTTCTTCTCTAATGTTTTTCCTTGCGTTAACCTTGGTAATAGTTGGACAAATACGATCTTCCCGAAAGGCGCGTGCGTAAGAATTTAATTCTTGCCCCGGTGATTTATGCCGTTCTCGGCCGAACCAAATCTAGATGTACTACCGTCGTTAGCTGACGTTGTTGAAGAGTCCTATTGGATGGACGATGATGCTTGGCCAGATGAGAAATCTCGTCTGGTTGGCGAAAATTATGCGGATCTTTTAATTGTTGGCGGTGGCTTCACTGGTCTTTGGGCTGCAATTGAAGCTAAAGAACACAACCCGGATCTTGATGTTGTTTTAGTTGAAGGTAAGTGGATTGCTTATGGCGCCACTGGTCGAAATGGTGGGTTCGTTGCCGCATCTTTAACACATGGCTTTGCTAATGGTTATAACCGCTGGCCAGAGGAATTAAAGAAACTAAACAAACTTGGTCAAGAAAATCTAGATGCAATCGAACAGTTTGTTAAAGCCGAAAGCATTGATTGTGATTTCCGCAGGGTTGGTGAAATCGATGTTGCCACAGAGGGCTACCAACTTGAAGAGCTTTTTGAATTCGTTGAACTTGCCAAAGAGCATGGTGAAGAATTTGAGTGGCTTAGCGAAGCAGAAGTTAAAGCCAAGCTAAATTCACCAACTTATTTAGGCGGACTGTATAACGCCGATGGTGTGGCATTAGTTGATCCAGCACGTCTAGCTTGGGGACTAAGAGATGCAGCACTTAAGCGCGGTGTTCGGATTTATGAAAACACCATGGTTAATGACCTTGATGACAAGGGAACAAAAGTAAGGGCCAAGACTGATTTTGGCGCAATTACTGCTCCTCGGGTTTTACTTGCCACAAATGCCTTTCCGCCGCTGCTTCGCCGCCTTAAATACTTAATGGTTCCGGTTTATGACTCAGTACTTGTTACCGAACCACTTAATAAAGCCCAGCGTGAATCAATTGGCTGGAGTGAGTATCAAGGCATCAGTGATACCGGTAACCAGTTCCATTACTACCGGCCAACTGAAGATGGTTCGATTCTTTGGGGCGGTTATGACGCGACCTACAACTGGCGAAGTGGTTTTGGTGTTGATTATGAGCGCACTGTTGATTCATGGGTAAAGATTGCGACCCACTTCTTTGATACCTTCCCACAGCTCGAAGGTCTTAAGTTCTCGCATGCCTGGAGTGGGGCGATCGATACATCATCTAGATTTAGCGCATTCTGGGGTCAGAGTATGGGCAAGAAAGTCACTTACGTTGCTGGCTATACCGGTCTTGGTGTTGGTGCCTCAAGATTTGGCGCCCAAGTTGCAATCGATTTATTACTTGATCGTGATACCGATCGCAGGTCACTTCAGATGGTTAATTCACTTCCGATTCCATTTCCACCAGAGCCATTTAGATCAGCTGGCATCAACTTCACTCGCTGGTCACTTGATAAAGCCGACCGCAATAAAGGTAAGCGCAATCTTTGGCTTCGCACTCTTGACCGAATCGGCATGGGCTTTGATTCCTAAACCTGTCGGCGTTAACTGACAAGATGAACTTATGACCCGAGAGCAGTTGAACAGACCAACTAACACTCGTGGCCAAAAAGGTGATGACACCGATTGTCACATTTTGCATATCGACATGGATGCTTTCTTTGCATCT
>JBEGOT010000125.1:0-4152 GCA_041181865.1 Actinomycetota bacterium
ATGATTCTGCTTATTTGTTTGATCGCTTCGTAGATTTGATGGGCGGTAAGCGCTAATGCCAAAACGTAAAGACATTAAATCTGTAATGGTGATCGGCTCTGGCCCAATTGTGATCGGCCAAGCTTGTGAATTTGATTATTCAGGGACGCAAGCATGTCGAGTTTTAAAAGCAGAAGGCCTTCGCGTCATTTTGGTTAATAGCAATCCAGCAACCATCATGACCGATCCAGAATTTGCTGATGCAACTTACATCGAACCGATCACACCTGAAGTGGTTGCCAGCATTATTAAAAAAGAACGACCAGATGCACTACTGCCAACCCTTGGTGGTCAGACAGCATTAAATACAGCCATGGCACTGCATGCCAATGGTGTATTAAAAAAATACAAAGTTGAACTTATTGGTGCCAACGTAGATGCGATTGAACGTGGTGAAAATCGCGAGATTTTCCGAGGGATCGTTGAGCAAATTGGCGGTGAAAGTGCCAAATCATTTATTTGTCACACCATGGAAGATTGTTTAAACGGCGTTAAAGAACTTGGTTACCCAGTTGTAGTGCGTCCTTCGTTCACTATGGGTGGCGCTGGCTCTGGTATCGCTTACAACGAATCCGATTTGCACAGAATTGCTGGCCTTGGTCTTCAGGCATCACCAACCACTGAAGTACTTCTTGAAGAATCAATTATTGGTTGGAAAGAATACGAACTTGAATTGATGCGTGACCATCATGACAACGTTGTGGTGGTTTGCTCAATTGAAAACGTTGATCCAATGGGTGTACACACCGGTGACTCAATCACCATTGCACCGTCAATGACGCTTACTGACCGCGAATTCCAAAAGCTTCGCGATCTAGGTATCGCGATTATTCGCGCAGTTGGTGTGGACACTGGTGGTTGCAACATTCAGTTTGCGATCAATCCTGATAACGGCCGAATCATCGTGATCGAAATGAACCCACGTGTTTCTAGGTCATCAGCTCTAGCATCCAAGGCAACAGGTTTTCCGATTGCCAAAATTGCAGCTCGCTTAGCAATTGGTTACACCCTTGATGAAATTCCAAATGACATCACCCAAGAAACCCCTGCTTCATTTGAACCAACCCTTGATTATGTGGTTACCAAAGTTCCACGCTTTGCTTTTGAAAAGTTCCCAACAGCTGATCAAACTCTGACTACAACAATGAAGTCTGTTGGCGAAGCAATGGCAATTGGCCGTAATTTCACTGAAAGTTTGCAAAAAGCGCTTCGATCAATTGAACGCAAAGAAGCAGTATTTGATTGGTCCAAGGATCCAAGTGAAATTAACATTCCAAAGCTACTAACCAAGATGAAAGTGCCACACGATGGTCGCTTAAATGAAGTTCAATTAGCACTTTGGGCAGGCGCAACAATTGATCAAGTTTTTGAAGCAACCAAAATTGATCCATGGTTCTTAGATCAAATCGTGCTGCTTTGTGAAGTTGCCAGAGTCTTAAAGGGCGCAACCGTGCTTGATCGGCAAGTGCTAACCGAAGGTAAACGCCATGGTTTTTCTGATCTGCAAATTGCAAAAATTCGTGGAATTAGCGAAGAAGCAGTTCGCACAATCCGTCACACATTCGATCTTCGCCCTGTTTATAAAACAGTTGACACTTGTGCTGCTGAATTTGCTGCTAAGACTCCATACCACTATTCGTCTTACGACTTAGAAAATGAAGTTACCCCGCGCACTAATCCGGCAGTAATTATTTTGGGCTCTGGCCCTAACCGCATTGGCCAAGGTATTGAATTTGATTATTCATGTGTTCATGCATCGCTAACGCTTCGTGAAAAGGGTTACGACACCATCATGATCAACTGCAACCCAGAAACAGTTTCCACTGACTATGACACTTCAAGTCGTTTGTATTTTGAACCGTTAACCCTTGAAGATGTTCTTGAAGTAATACACGCAGAAACCCAAGCTGGGCCAATTCTTGGCGTGATCACACAACTTGGAGGCCAAACACCACTTGGCTTAGCTCAAGGTTTGAAAGATGCCGGTGTAAACATTCTTGGCACAACACCAGAAGCCATTCACTTAGCTGAAGAACGCGGTGCATTTGGCAAGGTGCTTGAAGAAGCTGGATTACTTGCTCCAGCACATGGCATGGCAACCTCATTTGCTGATGCAAAAGATATCGCTGATCGCATTGGCTACCCAGTACTAGTTAGGCCTTCTTATGTTCTTGGTGGCCGGGGCATGGAAATCGTTTATGACGAAACTATGTTGGCTGATTACTTAACCAGGGCTGCCGAAGTTAACCCAGAGCATCCAGTGCTTGTGGATCGATTCTTAGATCACGCAATTGAAATTGACGTTGATGCACTTTATGACGGCACCGATCTTTATCTTGGTGGTGTGATGGAACACATCGAAGAAGCAGGTATTCACTCAGGTGACTCAGCTTGCGCGCTTCCGCCTTACACACTTACCCAAAGCCAAATAGAAGAAATCAGACAAGCAACTATTGAAATTGCCAAAGGCACAGGCGTACGCGGATTACTAAATGTTCAGTATGCGATGGCAGATGGCGTGCTGTATGTGCTTGAAGCTAACCCACGTGCATCTAGAACAGTTCCATTTGTATCTAAAGCAACAGGTGTATCACTTGCTAAAGCTGCAGCTAGGGTGGCTGTCGGTGACACGATTGCACAACTTCGAAAAGATGGTTTCCTGCGACCAACTGGCGATGGAGCAGATGCACCAAAAGGAAGTCCAGTTAGCGTTAAAGAAGCGGTGTTCCCATTTGGTCGCTTCCATGGCGTTGATACTGTGCTTGGTCCAGAAATGAAATCAACTGGCGAAGTAATGGGTATCGACAGTGACTTTGGAACCGCGTTTGCCAAGTCGCAGCTTGCTGCTTACCGCGATGGCCTGCCTAAAAGCGGAACAATGTTCATCTCTGTTGCTGATCGCGATAAAGATCGAATCGTTAATGGCGTTAAAGCAATTATCAAACTTGGTTTCAAAGTATTAGCAACCGGTGGAACTCACAGATACCTGGCGCAGCATGGCGTCCAAACTGAATTAATCCGCAAACAACAAGAAGGATCAACTGCAGAAATTAAAACAGTTGTTGAAGCCATCATGGATGATGAGATCGATTTAGTGGTCAACACCCCTTATGGAACGGGCGCTCGCCGCGATGGTTATGAAATTAGAAGTGCCACAGTTCTAACAGGTACACCTTCAATTACAACTATCCAAGGTTTGAACGCTGCTGCTGAAGGCATTAAGGCTTTGCAAAAGGGACAACTTGAAGTTAAGTCAATTCAAGAACATGCCACCCGCTTAAATAAGTTGCTCAAAAAAGGTAAGAAGTAATGAGCTCGGCAAAACAAGTTAAAGCAAAGATTCTTTTCCTTGAACCTGTTGGCAGTTATTTTCACCTAAAGCTTGAAGCACCAGAAGTAGCCGCAAGTGTTGAACCAGGACATTTCGTTGCAGTTGCAGTTGGTGGCGTCGGGAGCGGAATGCTTCTGCGTCGCGCTTTTTCTATTCACCGCGCAACACCGAATGAATCAATTGAAGTAATTTTTGCTTCACATGGGCAGGGAACCCAGTGGTTAGCGCAGCAAAAGCCTGGTGATGTGATCGACATCGTCGCACCACTTGGTAAACCATTTGCACTTCCACGCCAGCCAGTTGGTTGTGTGCTCGTTGCAGGTGGTTACGGCTCAGCACCAATGATGATGCTGGCAAGTGAACTTAAGAAGCGTGGCTGCCAAGTTGAAATTGTTTTAGGTGCTGCAACTGAAAGCAAACTATTTGGAGTCCTTGAATCAAAAGCGGTAGCCGATGTTGTCACTGTTACAACAGATGATGGCTCATCAGGTGTTCGTGGTCTTGTAACTGATGTTTTGCCAGATGCGATAAAGCGCACGAATGCCAAAGCTGTATATGCCTGTGGTCCAATGCCGATGCTTAAAGCAGTTGCACAAGTTTCAAAAGAGCACGATGCCTTTAGTCAGTGCGCAGTTGAAGAATCTATGGCTTGTGGCATTGGTATTTGTATGACGTGTGTACTGCCAGTTATCGGTGATGATGGCGTAACTCGAATGGTTCGTTCATGTGTCGAAGGACCAGTTTTCCGCGGAGATCGCATTCGCTGGGATGATGTCGACACA
>JBEGOT010000126.1:0-6690 GCA_041181865.1 Actinomycetota bacterium
TGCAATACCTGAGGCTTCCATTTCAACCAAAACATGTAGCAATGGAATTTCAAGAGTATTAAGTAGATCTGAACCACCACGGGTTTTAAGTTCTTCTCCGAAATGTTTGGCTAATTCATAAGTTGCATGAGCGTGTAGCGCTAACTTATCCCCTGACACATCTCCTGCAGTATCAAAACTTAGTTGAGCTTCAGCGTTTTCAAGTTCCGCTAAATTCTTCTTGAGGTAACGCATGGTTAAGTCACTTAGCGTTAGATTGCGACTGCCCGGTGCTAATAAATAAGCTGCAAGCGCGGTATCAATGGTGATCCCATTTAGTTTCACACCTTGACTAAGCAGAGCAAGTGCTGGTCCCTTGGCATCATGAATAGCTTTTGGACTTTCCGATTCAAGCCATGGCTTAAGTGAATCTTCATTGGTTAAGTAATCACACCAAATAGATTCATTTGCTGCATTTATGAACGCAATCGCATCAATTACTCCACGGCCAGCTGACCAGGTACCAGAAAAGGCAACACCAACTAAATCTTTTTGCGCAGCTAACCACTTCTTGACCGCTACGCCAGATTCTTTTTTAGACGCAACGGTTAGTTCGCCTTCTGCGGTGATTGTTTCAAATAAATCTGCCTTGGCTGGTTCTGTCTTCTTGCTAGCAACTTTCTTTGCTGGAGCTGTCGATGTTTTTGTTTCAACCGGGCTAGTACCCGGATTACTAGTTGGCCAGGCATTGAAAATACGAGTGCGAAGTGCTGAGAATTCAATTGCATCTAATACTTGGTGAACTTCTGTTGGATCGTAATCAGCTTTGGCATATTTATTAATGTCAGTTTCAACTGGCGCGTGGGTAACCAATCGGTTTAAGTCGTAATTTTCAAGTACCCGATCTTTATGTTCCCTGAGTGATTCACCAACTTTGCCCGAGATCTCTTCCATTGAAGAAATAATCTTTTCAAGCGAGCCATACTGATCAATCCATTTAGCAGCAGTCTTTGGACCAACACCTGGTACGCCCGGCAGGTTGTCACTTGCCTCACCCACCATCGCAGCTAAGTCGCGGTATTGCTCTGGCAGAACTCCGTATTTTTCTTTGACTGCATCAGGGGTCATCAGAACTAAATCAGACATACCTTTGCGCGGATAAAGAACGGTTACCCGCTTATCGATTAACTGGAAAGTATCTCGGTCGCCAGAAATGATGCTGACTGGAAAATCACAGTGATGCGCAAGGGTGCAAAGAATGTCATCTGCTTCAAAGCCATCTGCTGTAACTACTGGGATACGAAGGGCATTCAAGATTTCTTTGATTAATTCAACTTGGCCTTTAAATTCTGGAGGGGTCTTAGCTCGCGTTGCTTTGTAATCGGGATAGCGCTGTGATCTGAATGTGTCACGGGATACGTCAAAGGCAACGGCAACATGAGATGGTTTTTGTTCTTTTAGAACTGCTGCAAACATTGAAGTGAAGCCATAAACAGCATTGGTGTGTTGACCACTAGATGTGACAAAATTTTCTGGCGGCAAGCCGTGAAAAGCGCGGTATGCCAGCGAGTGCCCATCAAGGATGAGAAACTTATGAGTACTTGCCACACACCGATCCTAAAGGGCTAACCAATGACGACATCCTTTGACGCAACCAAAATGCCACTTGGCGCTCTTGCTGACCGCATGGGCATCAAAATTGTTAGCGCTGATGCAAATGAGATCGTTGGCACTATGCCAGTTGAGGGCAATACCCAGCCTTACGGGATTTTAAATGGCGGCGCTTCAATGGTGCTGGTTGAGACTTTGGGTTCAATTGGCGCAATGATCCACGCTGGCCCAGACCGGATTGCAGTTGGCATCGACATCAATGGAACACACCACAAATCAGGTCGAAGCGGTGTTGTCACAGGTGTTGCTAAAGCTGTTTCTCTTGGTAAATCACTTGCCACTTACGAAGTAAAAGTCTCAGATGATGCTGGTGTGCTTCTTTGTTCAGGTCGAATTACCTGCATGCTTCGCGATAAGAAAGCTAACTAAATGTTTCCTGGCATTGGCACAGTGATCAACATTGTCACCATCCTTGTTGGCACAACTGTTGGTGTTTTTCTTGCGCATCGCTTAAAAGAAAATGTTCGAAACGTTGTTACCGATGGCCTTGGCTTAATCACGCTTGTAAACGGATTTATCAGTGTTTTTGATTTAACTAATCCAGAATTTAAGGGTTCACTTCCTCAAGGTGCTTCCCTACTTGTTCCACTTGGCGCACTTCTACTTGGTGGCATAACTGGATCACTATTAAGAATTGAAGATCGCTTAAATAACTTTGGCGATAACTTGCGCATGCGCTTTGCTAAAGGCGAATCATCAAATAGATTCACCGAAGGTTTTGTATCAGCCTCGCTTTTATTTGGCGTTGGACCACTTGCCATGATGGGCTCAATTAACGATGGTCTTGGTAATGGCATCGATCAATTACTTTTGAAGTCAACCCTGGATATGTTTGCGGCGATGGCATTTGCGGCGTCCTTTGGTTGGGGCGTTGCCGCGTCAATCATTCCGGTTGGCTTATTGCAAGGAGCTTTCACATTTCTAGGGATGATGCTTGGCTCATTTATTAGCCCGCTTCAAATAATCACAATCAACATTGTTGGTGGTCTTTTACTAATTGGGATCGGAATTAATTTACTTCGAATTCGCCACGTGCCTGTTGGTGACATGTTGCCAGCATTAATCTTTGGACCATTAATTGTGGCGCTAATTAGCTAAAGGATTGACTAATAAGAAAGACCCGCGATTAACTCGCGGGTCTTTCTTATTTAGATTTAATCTATTTTTAATGTCCACCAAGGTAGGCATTTACAACGCGCTGGTCATTAGCCAAATCGCTTGCATTACCTTCCATGTTTAAGTGACCTGATTCAAGAACGTATGCGTAATCTGCAATACGAAGTGCAGCTAGCGCATTTTGTTCAACCAACAGAACTGTGGTTCCGTTGTCACGAATCTTTTGGATTGTGTCGAAAATTAGGTCAACTAGAACAGGTGCAAGACCCATTGATGGTTCATCCAAAATTAGAAGTTTTGGTTGACCCATAAGAGCGCGACCAACAGCAAGCATTTGCTGTTCGCCACCTGACATAGTGCCAGCTTTCTGGTGAATACGTTCTTTCAAGCGTGGGAAAAGGTTTAGCACCATTTCCTGATCAGCTTTGATGCCAGCAGAGTCTTTGCGAAGGAATGCACCTAGGTCTAGGTTTTCTTCAACTGTCATTCGAGGGAAGATACGACGACCTTCTGGTGACTGACAGATACCTTTAGCAACAACTTCATGTCCTGGTGTGCCGTCGATGCGTTCACCCTTGAAAGTGATTGATCCTGACTTTGGCTTTAGCAGACCGCTGATAGTTCTAAGTGTGGTTGATTTACCAGCACCGTTTGAACCGATCAAGGTTACGATTTCACCTTCGCGAACTTCAAGAGTTAAACCCTTGACTGCTGCGATTGCGCCGTAAGAAACGTGTAGGTCTTTAACATCCAGCATTGCTGGAGTTGATTTGCGTGCCATTACTTGCTCGCCTCCGATCCGCTCTTACCTAGGTAAGCTTCGATAACTCTTTGGTTTGACTTGATTTCTTCAGGTGAACCTTGAGCAATGTTTTGACCTTGGTCAAGAACAGTGATTCGTTCAGAAACCTTCATCACAACGCTCATGTCGTGTTCAATTAACAGAATTGAAACTCCACGTTCGTCACGAACTCGGTGCACAAAGTCAACGAATGCTTTTGATTCCTGAGGGTTCATACCTGCTGTTGGTTCATCCAGTAGCAAAACCTTTGGACGAAGTGCTAACGCGCGGGCAATTTCTAAACGACGCTGATCGCCGTATGAAAGGTTGCGAGCGTATTCGTTAGTTGTTCCACCGATACCCACGAAGTCAAGTAGCTCTTGAGAAAAACGACGACCTTCTTCTTCTTCAGCACGCTGTTTCTTTGTGCGGAAAGTGGTTGAAAGAACGCCAGCTTTCATGTGTGAGTGCATCGCTACCATGACATTTTCTTGCGCGGTCATTAAACCGAATAAGCGAATGTTCTGGAACGTACGAGCCATACCGCTAGCAGCAGTTTTATGTGGGGCTTGACCTGTGATGTTCTTGCCGTCATAAATTACTTGGCCGCTTGTTGGGTCATAAAGACCGGTTAGCACGTTGAAAAATGTTGTCTTGCCAGCACCGTTGGGGCCGATCAAGCTAACAATTGATCCTTCTGGAATGGTGAACGAAACATTGTCAACGGCAACTAGGCCACCGAATACAACGCTAATGTTCTGCGCATCAAGGACAGGCTTACCAGTGAGACTCATTAGTTTGCTCCTTCCTTGTGTTCAACAAAATCAACAGAATCTAGATCCTCTTCATGCATGATAATTCGGGTGCGAGCTTCTGGGATGAAACCTTCACGACGGAAAAGCATCATAAGTACAAGCAACAGACCGAATACGAAGAAGTTGTATGACGGGAAGTTGATGTTTGTTCCAGCTGCTTCGTTAAAGACGCGGCCGAACTGCACCAAACCTGTTGAGTTAACCCATGACAACAAGATTGCGCCAACGGTTACACCCCAAACGTTACCCATACCGCCAAGTACCACCATCGAAAGAATGATGATCGATACTGCGAAGTTAAAGCGTTCAGCGAATACACCGTTAACCAAAGTTGTAAACGCTGCGCCACCGACACCACCTGAAATTGCCCCAACTGCATAGGAAGCCAGTTTGGTGCGCATAAGTGGAACGCCCATCATTGAAGCGGCTAATTCATCTTCGCGGATTGCAAGCCAAGCACGACCCAAACGACCATCGCGAAGACGAATCGATAAGAAGATCATGAATGCTGCAAGTCCTGCATAGATCAAGAACTTCGGAGCAAGATCAAATACGCCAAGTTCTAATCCGCCAAAGCGAATGTTATCGATTGGCGTAATACCTTTAGTTCCGTTAGTCCAGTTTTGACCTGCGATGTTTTCGCCGTTGATGAAGAACTGCGGAATGATTTCACCGAAACCAAGTGTTACAAGTGCAAGATAGTCACTCTTTAAACGAAGTGTTGGTGCACCGATGATGACACCCCAAATTGCAGTGAAAATACCAGCTGCAATTAATACAAACGCAAAGTTAAGGTGAATACCTTCAGGTAAGCCTGGAGGTGGTGTACCAAAAACATTGACGTTCTTGGTGTACCAAAAGCCAGACATTAACCAGCCAGCAACGTAGCCACCAAGTGCCCAGAAAGCTACATAACCTAAGTCAAGTAGGCCGGCATAACCAACCACAATGTTTAGACCAAGTGCCATCAGTACGAATACTGCTGCTTCACCTAATGAGTTAAGTGGAAGCCAGTTGTTAAAGAAAGTACGAACTTCTGTGCTAGCAGTTGGAAGCGCAAACTTGTAGATAGCAAAGATCGTCAAAACTGAAACAGCAAGACCGATCGACCACTTCTTGTTTGTGTTATCAAGTGCTAAATGTGCAGGAGTTTGTTTAGACATGTCACACCTTTTCTTTCTGTGAAACGCCAAGCAAACCTGCTGGACGGTAAACCATTAAAAGAATCAAAATAATGAACACCATTGACTGGCTCCACTTTTGACCTGGACCGTTTGGCAAACCATCGTTTAGACCCTGGATTAGACCGATTAATACGCCACCAAGTACAGCGCCGTAAAGATTTCCGATACCGCCCAGTACAGCTGATGTGAACGCAATCAAACCAAGTTGGAAACCAAGGTTGTAAGCAACGTTGCCAACTGTTTGGGCATACATCAAGCCAGCAGCACCTGCCATCGCACCGCCAAGTGCGAACGTGAATGAAATGGTCTTATCCACGTTGATACCCATAAGACGCGAAGCATCTTTATCTTGCGCGGTAGCACGCATTGCGCGGCCTTGACGAGTTTTGTTAACCAAAGTCACTAAAAGGATTAGCAATGGAATGGTTAAACCATAAATTGCAAATGTTTCGTGCGGGATGGTTACGCCGGCAACTTCCATTGAGCCATCTGAAATTACGGTGGCAAAGTTACGTGGTGCTGAACCATTCCACTGAAGACCAATGAATTGGAAGATGAAGGAAACACCCACTGCAGTAATCAGTGGTGCAAGTTTTGGTGCGTTGCGAAGTTTTCGGTAAGCAAGGCGCTCAACAGTTACGTTAATTACCGCACCGAAAATCATGGCACCAATCAAAACTAAGAAAACATACATGAGGTGGCCAGAACCTGGACCTTCAACTTTAAGTACGTCAACCAACATGAAAGTACTGAATACAGCTGAAAGCATGAACAAATCACCATGGGCGAAGTTGATCAACTCGATAATGCCGTATACAAGTGTGTAACCAAGCGCGATAAGTGCGTAAAGCGCGCCGTTGTTTAAGCCGTAGATCGCAATTGTTGCAAAGAGTGCTGGGTCAGAAATTAAATTTCCACCAAGCCACCAAGCCACACCACCAATAATGAATGCAAGTGAAGCTCTGGTGAGTATTTTGCTCACGCTGATCTTGGCAGCAGCTTTTGTCGCCGTTGACATCTTTAGGGTCTCCCAAGAGTAAGAGTTATTTGAAGTAAATCTAGTGGTAACTAGGTGTTAAGTCACCAGTAACCCAGAGATTTACTTAGTTATTTTTAATAAGGCTTTTTATTGAGTTTTATGAAT
>JBEGOT010000127.1:0-6248 GCA_041181865.1 Actinomycetota bacterium
GAAAACTTTTTTCTATCCACATAATTACTCAGCCCAAAAGCCATGAAATTAGCGGTATTTCAAGTTTTAATCAGAGCCTGTCCCCAAGTTATCCACGACCAATCCCCAGCAATACACATACCTTTCCCCAACTGATCCCCAACCTTGTCCACAGGAAAAATGAGATCTCTAGTTTTTAGATTGCGTTACCTACTTGCAACCGCGTAAATTCATTCATCGTTGAAGCTCTCGAGATAACGTGCCAAGGTTCGCAAGGGGAAGGCGAATTTTGTAGCCCGCGGCTCGAGGGCTTCATCTTATTTGCGGGCTAATCTTTTAAGTATGGCCGAAGAGCAAAAATCACTTTTTGATGATTTTCTAGAAAACAGTTCTCACGTTGAAAGTGAAGAGTTAACTTCGGTTGACATTAAGAAGTTCGATTATGAAATTAGGCGAAGTAAGCGCCGAAAGAAATCAGTTGGCGCTTATCGGGAACGCGGTAAAACAATAATTGTTGCGCCAATTCGAATGTCAAATAAAGAAGTACAAACTTATGCAGCTTCGTTAATCGCTGAACTTAATGCCCATGATGAAAAAATTTCTGCTCAAGAATTACTTGAAAAACGAGCTCGGCATTTAGCTTCAACTTTTTTAGATGTAGATGTTTTTGCTGATCACTTGCCACCAGTTTCAATTAAGTGGGTCACGAATCAAAATTCGCGCTGGGGATCATGCAGTCATGATGATCGCGAAATCAGAATTTCTCACAGACTCCAAGGAATGCCGCAATACGTAATCGATGCGGTTGTCTTTCATGAATTAGTGCATTTGATTGTGCCGGATCACAGTTCACGTTTTTACGCTTACCTTGAGCGCTTTACTCAATACGAAATGGCTAAAGAATATTTAGCTGGATATTCATTCGCCCAGCAAAATTACAATGGCTAGTTTTCTTCTTTAGGTGCCTCGGTAGTTTCGATAATTCGATTTAGTTCACTCATTAAATCAATGGAATTTGATTCTAGGTATCCAGAAACATCTGCAAGATCATCAAGAGATGGCAATAGATCTGGATGTTGCCAAATGTCGTCACGATCTGTTTGACCTTTAAGATCAGTTAATTCTTGCCACAAATTAGTTGCTTCACGCATACGCTTAGGCCGCAATTCCAATCCAATTAAGCCACCAAATAGTTTTTCAGCTGGTCCACCAGCAGCGCGACGTCGGCGAAATGCCTCATCTAGAGCGGTACTACTTGCTAAGCGATTACTGATCGCTTGAGTAACAACACATGAAACCCAACCTTCAATGAGAGCCAAAAGTTGCTCAAGTCTTTGGTGAGCTTGTTTCTGTGCGTCAGTAAGTACTGGTTCAAATAGATCTGGCGTGATTGATGTCTGGATCGATTCTGGATTACTTGGATCAATACCGGCAATTGCATCTTGAATACGGGAGGTGTCGATGCGAACACCTTTTGCATAAGCACCAATTGCAGCCAAGATCTGTGAACTAAGCCATGGAGCATTGACAAAAAGGCGAGTATGCGCACGTTCTCGAAGTGCGACGTAGATCCGAACGTCACTTTCATCAATGCCAAGTGACTTACTGAATTCATTCACATTTGATGCAACATAACCACTGACTTGGTTTTCGGTTAGTGGAATCCCTATATCGGTGGTGCTTAGAACTTCATTAGACATGTTGCCAAGTGCTTGACCAAACTGCGCACCATACATTGTTGCGCCCATTGATTTGGCCATAGCCATAATTGGCGCAGCTAAAGCTGCAAAGTCAGTTGATGCCAAAGTTTCTCGAAGATTTGCGGCAACTTCATCTGGTAGCCCAGAAATAAATTCTTCAGGAATTTCAATTTTCCCGCCTTCTTGTCCGTTAGGTAGAAGCCCAGTCATTGCTCCTGAGATACCTTCAGCCACTGGCTCAACTATTGCTTTCCAGCTTTCAAAAGTTTGGTCAATCCACTGCTGTTTAGTTAACAGACTGAAATTTGAATCAATTTGTGGGAAAGCGGTTGCGCTATCAAGCCAAAGATCTGCAAGCTCTGTTGCGATCTTCATGGTTTGTGAATCACGATCTGTGACTGCGATGTCATTTTTAATTGTGCGCTTGACTGAATCTCGCGCAGATTGCCAATCAACACTTCCAGTATTTTTTCCAGCATTGCGAAGCATTCGACCCATATTTTCAAACATGGATGCTAGGTCATTGTTTTTGTCGCCAGGATTGGGACTAAATCCAAATGGAATAGACACTGATCTCCTTTAAAGGGTCGACCAGTCAGTATTGAATAAATCGACTACATCCAGATTAAGCCCAAGTTTAGAAAATGTAATTAAATCTGGTTTAGCCGTTGGCTTAAGTACCGCCAGGTTTTCCTGGCGTAAAGTTAACTTGTTTACCAAAAGGGGAAGTATGCGTTTTCGGCTCAAGCCAAACAAGACTTCAATCGCTCTCGTTTTATTGGTAACCGCAGGACTAATAAAAGTCCCTTATGTTTTGCTAACCCCAGGTCCAGCATTTAGCACTATTGGCGAAGTTGAAGGCCAAAAGTTTATTTCGATTAGCGGCGCAACTACATACCCAACTGAAGGCGACCTTTTCATGACCACCGTTTCAGAATTTGGTGGACCAAGTGAAGGTATCGAAGTCTTCCAGGCAATCTGGGGATGGTTAAGTCCCACTCAAGAAGTTTCACCGCGTGAGGCTTACTACGACGAGTCAATCACTGAAGAAGAAAATCGCGCACAAAATGTCGAAGCTTTTAGTTCTTCGCAAACTTATGCAGTTGGTGCTGCACTAAAACATCTTGGACTTCCAGTCCGGCAAAGTGTTGTGATCAGCTCGATCACCGAGGGCACCCCAGCGGTTGGATTACTAAAAGCTGGAGATCGCATTATTTCTGTTGATGAACAAATAACTGGCACACCAAAAGAAGTGGCAACGCTTGTTCGCAAACAGCCAGTAGGCACCGTTCTTAATTTTTTAGTTGCTCGGAATGGAAATGAATTAAATATTCAAGTAACTAGCGCAGCTAAAGAAGATGATCCAATGACTGAAGAAAACGAACGCGGACTGCCTTATGTTGGTATCGGTTTAGACATGCAGTACCAAGGCGACCTAAGCGTTGACTTTGCGCAAACCGGTATTGGGGGACCAAGTGCTGGAATGATGTTCAGTTTGGCAATTGTGGACATGTTAACTCCAGGGGCACTTACCCAAGGTAAACAAATTGCTGGCACTGGAACTATTGATGGCGAAGGTAATGTTGGTCCAATTGGTGGCATCACCCATAAGTTAGTTGGGGCAAAAAATGTTGGTGCAACTTTGTTTTTAGCACCTAAGTCAAATTGCGATGAAGTCATCGGAAATATTCCAAATGGTTTAATCGTGGTTCCGGTTGAAACATTGACTCAGGCCGTTAATGCCATAAACGATTACAACGCGGGAAAATCCCTGCAAGTATGTGAAGCCTCTAAGTAATTATTAAGATTGATCCAGATAGATAGGAAACTGTATGTGTCAGCGCATTACTTGCGAAGTTTGTAAGAAGTTCACTTGGACTGGTTGTGGTGAGCATGTTGAACAAGCGCTTGCTGGACTAACGGAAGACCAAATCTGTCAGTGCAATAGCTAACTTTCAAAAGTTGCTAACAAGCTGTCATTAAGTCGTTCTATCAAATTAGGCGCGATAGCCACAGAATCAGGTTCATCATGATCGCGGTATCTAAGAGCATTTAGGTTTGTGCCATCTCTTAAAACCGCACTAACCATTCGCACATCTCGTCGATCTGGGTGAGTAGCTGCTACTTCAACTAATTCAGATTCATTATCTTTTGGCAGACTTGATTCAGCATCAGGCGGCAAAATAATTCTTTCGATTGAAAGTACTGCCCCTAGAACTTCATCTGGCCAGGCGATCGTCCCAAGCAGTTCTTCCAAGTCTTGTTCGCCTGAAACTTCTTGTTCGATAGAAGTAAGTGGTTGGTCAGCCGATAATCCAAGTTCATTAGCTAGGTCAGGGTCACTTGCCATAAGTTCTTTTGTCGAAACAAGTGCAAAAAGCCTGGTGGGTTGATCCCAGCCAGCTGCGCTGACATGCTGTTCGACTTCGCGCAGGATTGATTCAAGATTTTCGCTTGTTTCCATAGGTTTAGTCTGCCGTAGGAAGCACACATTTGGACAACGTAGGCTTTAGTTGTGAGTCAATTTAACTTCGGTAAACAAAATAAAAAGCAAAGCCCTTTTGGTATTTTTCTAGCAAGCGCGATCGGTGTATTTACCCTTTTTGCAATTTTTGCTGGTTTCTATAGCGACTGGGAATGGTTCAAGGTTTTAGGGCGAACCGATGTTTATAGCAAGCAACTCATCCTCAAAGTCACTTTATTTTTCACCGTTGGCGCGATCACCGGTTTCATTCTTTGGCTCTCAGCAACTTTGGCCTACCGAGTGCGACCTTTGCAGGTTCCACAAACTCCTGCTGATTTTGCACTAGCCAGGTACCGCGAAGCACTCGACTCTTTCCGCAAAGTTATTTTTATCGTTGCGCCTCTTTTATTCGGTGGTTTAGTGGGAATGTCAGCTGCGGGGCAGTGGAAAACATTTTTACTTTGGCAAAATTCTCAGCCCTTCAATAAAGTCGATCCACATTTTGGTAAGGACATTTCCTTTTATGTCTTTGAACTACCTTTCCTTCGTACGGTTCTTGGTTTTGCTTTCACTGCTTTAATCTCTGCGATGGTAATCAACTTTGTGATTCATTACCTTTATGGCGGACTGCGACCAGCAGCGTCGCATGCCACAAACCATGCCCGTAAGCATTTGATGATCTTCCTAGGGTTACTTGCCTTATTAAAAGCAGCTGCTTACTACTTAGATAGATTTGCGCTTGCAGTTAAATCTGATTCATTAATCACAGGTCTTAAATACACAGATGTACATGCATTGGTTCCAGCCAAAAACATCCTTATTTATATCGCTATTGGAACTGGAATTCTGTTCTTTGTCTCACTGATTCGCCCAGGCTGGTCATTGCCGTTTATTTCATTTGCAGTAATGCTTGGCTCATCAATCATTATTGGTGGTATTTACCCGGCATTTGTTCAGCAATTCCAAGTTAAGCCAAGTGAACTTGCTCGAGAGACCCCATACATCCAGCGCAATCTGGAATCAACAAAAACTGCCTATGGCTTAGATGACGTACAGGTAACTGACTATCAAGCAATTGATAATCCCAATCAAGCTGTGCTGACTGAAGATTCAGCAACACTTTCAAACATTCGCCTACTAGACCCAACGTTACTTTCGCCAACATTTAGAAACTTGCAACAGATTCGTGGTTTCTATGCATTTGCCGATTCGCTTGACATAGATCGCTACCTAATTGACGGAGTGAAACGTGGCACTGTTCTTGCCGTTCGCGAAGTTAATCTTGAAGGTGTTGCTGATAGCCAGCGCAATTGGTTTAACGATCGCATGGTTTTCACCCATGGTTATGGCGTTGTCGCAGCTTATGAAAATGTCGCCAATACTGACGGTTCACCGAAGTTTTTTGAATCCAACGTTCCTCCATCAGGTTCGCTTGAAATCGATGAACCACGAATTTACTTTGGCGAACAATCGCCGCGTTATTCAATCGTTGGTTCAAATAATGGGGAAAATCGCGAACTAGATTACCCAGATGACAAGAGCGCTAACGGTCAGACAAACAATACTTACGATGGTAAGGGCGGCGTTGCAATGGGCAATTTATTGCAGCGTGCAATCTTTGCGGTTAATTACCAAGATCCAAATATTTTGCTCTCAAATCAGATTTCATCTGAATCACAAATTCTTTATGGACGAAATCCAAAAGATCGCGTTCAAAAAGTTGCGCCTTGGTTGAAACTTGATGGCGATCCATATCCAGCAGTAATTGATGGAAGGATTCAGTGGATTCTTGATGGTTACACCACATCAAATGATTATCCATACAGTGCCCGCATTTCCATGCGCGATGCAACTGCTGACTCGGTGAACGCGCAGGCAACTTCACTTGCTCTAAGTTCTGGAAACATTACTTACATTCGAAATTCCGTTAAAGCGACAGTTGATGCGTACGACGGCACAGTTCATATTTATGAATGGGATGAATCTGATCCCATTCTTAAATCTTGGATGGCATCATTTCCTGGAGTAGTGGAAAGCAAAGCAAGTATTCCTACAGGAGTTCTTGACCATATTCGCTACCCAGAAGATATGTTTAAAGTTCAGCG
>JBEGOT010000128.1:0-3990 GCA_041181865.1 Actinomycetota bacterium
ATCATTCCGCTTTCAGTTGCTGGCGCTTTTCACACTAAACACATGATCCCTGCTGCTAAGACTCTAGGTCAACATGCCAAAGCAATTTCCACGCACGATGCACGCCTTCGTTTACTTTCAAACCAAGACGGCACAATCGTGCACGATGGTCGCGAAGTATTAAAGCGTCTAGTTACCCAAGTTAGCAATCCGGTTCGCTGGGATCTTTGTATGCAAACCATGCTTGATCTTGGCGTTACTGCAGTTCTTGAACTTCCACCAGCTGGAACTTTAATTGGTATGGCTAAGCGCTCAATGCCAGGAGTTGAATTACTAGCACTTAAGACTCCAGATGACTTGCCAGCCGCACTTGACTTGATTGCTCGTCATGCAACCCAAAGTCCGGTTGGCGATAAGCCAACTTGGCGATTAGTTGTTGCGCCATTTAAGGGAATCATCGAATTCAACGTTCCTGAAGAACCTGGAACTGAACTTGCAAATAACACCAAAGTTGCAACAATTCGCACACTTCGTGATGAATACGAAGTAGTTGCCCCGCACGGTGGCTCAATCGTTGAATGGCTTGTCACAGATGGTGATCCTGTAAACCCAGGTCAACCACTTCTTCGTTTACATCCAAGAGCAGGCGCATGACCAACTTAAATACGCCGCAAACTAATAGCCATGCGGGCTTAATTGGTTTGGGTATTTATCGGCCAAGCAAAGTTGTGCCGAACTCGGAAATTGTTGATGCCATCGATTCAAGTGATGAATGGATCCGGGAACGTTCTGGAATTATTGAGCGTCGTTTTGCAAGTGCTGATGAAACTGCTGCCTCAATGGGCGCAATTGCTGCAAAAAATGCCCTAGTTGATGCCAAGTTATCAGCTGATCAAATCGATGTTGTTCTTGTTGCTACTTTTTCTCACCGCTACCAAACACCTTCAGCTGCAGCTGAAGTCGCAGCAACTATCGGTGCCAACAATGCCAGTGCTTTTGATATTTCAGCAGCGTGTGCTGGTTTTTGTTATGGCATTGGCATTGCAGATGCTTTAGTTCGAGCAGGTAGCGCCAAGAATGTATTAGTTATTGGCACCGAAAAACTAAGTGACATTATCGATATGACCGATCGTGGAACGGCATTTATTTTTGCAGACGGTGCTGGCGCAGTGGTTGTATCAAAAACTGATAAGCAAGGCATTAGCCCAACTGTTTGGGGTGCTGACGGTAATGCGCGCGAAGCGATCATTATGCAGCCAGATTCAGTAACTGCTGGAAAAGAAGGTGTGCCTTCACTTTTAACCATGCAGGGTCAAGCAGTATTTCGCTGGGCGGTTGGCAGCATGGGCGATGTTTGCCACCAAGCACTTGAAGCTTCGGGTTTAACTGCTGATGAACTAAAAGCTTTTGTTCCACATCAGGCAAACATCCGCATTACAGATGCAATCGTTAAAAGATTTAATTTCCCGCAATCAGTTGTGATTGCCAAAGACATTGAAACAGCTGGCAACACTTCAGCTGCCTCAATCCCACTAGCACTACATGCTTTGCGTGAAGCTGGCCAAGTTAAAAAAGGTGACCCATTCTTGATGGTCGGCTTTGGCGCTGGTCTTGCCTTTGCAAGCCAGGTGGCGCTAGTCCCATAAGTTTCGAATTCACCTTAGAAAAGTGGATTCGAGAAACGACCCGCAAAACCGCGGGAAGTCCTACCCGATAAAGGAGAGAAAGTATGTCACAGCAGGACATCCTCGCGGGCCTAGCCGCGATCGTAAACGAAGTAGCCGGTATTCCAGCTGAAAGCGTTGCAATGGATAAGTCTTTTGTGGACGACCTAGACGTTGACTCATTGTCAATGGTTGAAGTTGTTATGGCATGTGAAGACAAGTTCGGCGTAACAATTCCTGACAGTGAAGTTAAGAACCTAAACACTGTTGGTGACGCTGTTAACTACATCTTGGCTAACAAGTAATAACTGATCGCCATTTTGTTTTTGGCGGGCGGCTTAAATTAGTCGCCCGCCCATAGCAAAAGGCTCGCTTTAAAACTAAATAGCAATAACTAAATAAAACAACTACAGAAAGGTCGACAACTATGAGCCGTACCGTTGTCGTAACAGGATTAGGCGCGACTACTCCACTTGGTGGAAATGTGGCCTCAACCTGGGAAGCACTACTTGCTGCTAAGTCAGGCATTGGATTGTTAACCGATCCAAAGTTTGCTGAATCACCAGTTCGTATCGCAGCAGTTGCGAAAGAGGATCCAGAAAACATTCTGGAAAAACATGAGACCCGTCGCATGGATCGCTCTCAGCAATTAGCCCTTATTGCTGCGCGTGAAGCGTGGAAAGATGCGGGCAGTCCTGATATTGATCCAACCCGCTTAGGTGTTGCCGTAGCCACAGGTGTTGGCGGTGCAATTTCGTTAATGGAGCAATATGACATTTTGAAAGAACGTGGCGCCTCTCGCGTATCGCCAATGACAGTTCCAATGCTTATGCCAAATGGCCCGGCCGCCGTTGTTGGTTTAGAGTTTGGATCTCAAGCTGGCGTGCACACACCAGTTTCTGCCTGTGCATCCGGTGCAGAAGCTATCGGCTATGGCGCTGAAATGATTCGCACAGGTCGCGCCGATGTGGTTATCTGTGGTGGAACTGAAGGCTGTATTCACCCGCTAACTATTGCTGCGTTCGCTGCAATGCGCGCGCTTTCAACGCGTCATGATGATCCAGCCACCGCCTCTCGCCCATTTGATAAAGACCGTGATGGCTTTGTGATGGCAGAAGGCGCGGCAATCGTTGTACTTGAATCTGAAGAATTTGCTAAAGCACGTGGCGCGAAAATCTATGCAATTTATGGTGGCCAAGGTCTGGCAGCAGATGCTCACCACATCGCCCAACCTGAACCAGAAGGTCGCGGTGTTATTGCTGCGATGAACCGCGCTCTTGTGGATGCTGATTTAACAACTAAAGACATTGTTCACATAAATGCCCACTCAACCTCTACTCCAGCAGGTGACGTTGCTGAAGCAAAGGCAATCCGCAAAGTTATGGGAAGTTATGCCGATAATGCTGCAGTTACTGCCGTTAAAGGTGCCGCTGGCCACCTACTTGGCGGCGCTGGCTCACTTGCGGCAATTGTTGCGATTCTTTCACTACAAGAACGCATCGTTCCACAGGTGACAAACCTTGTGAACCTTGATCCTGAAGTTGATATCGATGTGGTGATCGGAAAGCCTCGCGAATTACCAAAAACTGGCCAGCTAGCTGCGCTAAGTAATTCATTTGGTTTCGGTGGCCACGACGTAGTGCTTGCATTCAAGAGTCCATCATGAGTGCCCCAGCCCCTGAAGATAAGAAATTAATGGCCCCTCGTCGCATTGCGGCGATCCTGGATGAGGGTTCAGTTAAATATATTTCTGGTCAACAAGATGGCAACGGCGCAGTTTCAGCAAGTGGAACTATTAATGGACGCGAAGCAATTGTGTTTAGTAATGATCCGTCTTACCAAGGTGGATCACTTGGCGCACTTGAAGGCAAAGTAATTACTGATGCTTATGCGATCGCTATGGAAAAACAATGCCCAATTATTGGTATTTGGCATTCAGGTGGCGCACGTTTGCAAGAAGGTATTTCTTCATTAAAAGCATTCGGTGAAATCTTTAGTGCAATGACTCATGCATCAGGCAAGATTCCACAAGTTTCTGTCGTGCTTGGTCCAGCAGCCGGTGGTGGTGCTTACGGTCCAGCACTGACTGACATTGTGATCCTTGGTCCTGAGGGTCGCATCTTCGTAACTGGACCTGATGTTGTTCGCTCAGTTACTGGTGAGGATGTCGACATGCTTCGCCTAGGTGGACCTGAGCCTCATGGTCGCCGAAGCGGTGTGGTTCACGTGGTTAGTGAAACTGAAGAACAAGCACTTCTTGATACTCGCAACATCGCTGATCTAATGGGCAATCAGGGAAAACTTGATGTGAGCAAAATTGGCGATGTTGATTTTGGCGCACTACTTC
>JBEGOT010000129.1:0-3684 GCA_041181865.1 Actinomycetota bacterium
CGTCGCTCAACAGATCTAATTGCTAGAACTCAAGCTCTAAACGAATTGCAAGAAGCTCTTGGTCTAGCCAAAGCACCACTACGAATTGAATGTATTGACGTTGCCCATATCCAAGGCACAAACGTTGTTGCCTCACTTGTGGTCTTTGAAGATGGCTTGCCAGCCAAAAAGGATTATCGACACTTCATTATTGAAAATCCGCGCGATGACACCAGATCGATCTTCCAAGTGGTCACACGTCGGTTTGCTTCCCACAAAGAACAAAGCGGTCCGTATCGACCAAACCTGCTAGTTATTGACGGCGGTATCCCACAGGTAAATTCAGCAGCCAGAGCGCTAAGTGAAGCTGGTGTATCAAATATGTATGTCATTGGCTTAGCCAAAAAGATGGAAGAAATTTTCCTTCCAGGAAATAACGTGCCAATTGTTCTTCCAAGAAACAGCGAAGCGCTTTTCTTGCTGCAGCGAATTCGTGACGAAGCACACCGCTTTGCTAATACACATCATGGGAAGCGCCGTTCAAAGTCGATGGTAGAAAGTGTTCTAGATGACATTGCCGGGCTTGGCCCGGTTAAGAAGAAAGCATTACTTGCACAATTTGGATCACTAAAAAAGATTCGGGCTGCATCCATGGATGAATTAATGCAGGTTAATGGCATCGGACAAAAGCAAGCCGAAGAAATCATTGCAAAATTGGCAGAAACTGGTTCGACTCCGGCAGGACTAAACGTGACAACAGGCGAGATAATTAACTGATGAGTGAACCAATCGATGTAATCCTGGTAACAGGGATGTCAGGTGCTGGCAGGTCAACGGCAACCCGAGCACTTGAAGATCTTGGTTGGTTTGTTGTTGATAACTTGCCACCAAAGCTAATGGGCGAAGTTGTTGACTATGTTCCAGCTCGAGCTGGTTCCACCAAAGTTGCCGTTGTAGCAGATGTTCGCGGCGGGAATCTATTTTCTGAATTACAAGAGTCTTTACTTTCAATTAAAAAAGCCGGACATGACTTAAGGGTGCTTTTCTTGGAAGCCAGCGATGAGGCACTCGTGAGACGATACGAATCATCACGACGTCCGCATCCACTTCAGCGCGAAGACAATATTTTGTCTGCAGTCCAACGTGAGCGAACACTTTTAGGTGACTTGCGTGCTGAATCTGATCTAGTTATTGACACTACAAATTTAAATGTGCACGAACTTCGCAGAGCAATTGAAGCCGCATTTGGCGATGATGACCATGTCGCACTTCGTGCAACAGTCATGTCTTTTGGATTTAAGTATGGGATTCCAGTTGACGCTGACTTAGTTGCTGACATGCGCTTTTTACCAAACCCTTATTGGGATCCCAAGCTTAAGGAATTAACTGGACTTGATTCAGCGGTTAATGATTACGTTATCGGGCAACCTGAAGCACAAGCATTCTTGGAAAGTTATTCAAATCTTGTTTCATTAGTTGAAGATGGTTACCTTCGTGAAGGTAAACGATTTGTGACAATCGCAATTGGTTGCACAGGCGGAAAGCATCGCAGCGTGTCTATGGCAGAAAACTTGGGTGCCAGGTTAGTTAAAAACGGTGTAGAAGTTCGCGTTGTACATCGGGATTTGGGCCGGGAGTAATTTCAAGTCGTGCGTTTTGGACTTTCTAAAAGTGTTGTTGCTTTGGGTGGTGGCCATGGATTGGCCTCAACTCTTCGCGCGCTCACAAACGTCAAGTGCAACATCACAGCTGTTGTTGGCGTAAGTGATGATGGTGGTTCAAGTGGTCGCCTTCGTAAAGAATTTGGAATAGTTCCACCAGGAGACTTGCGCATGGCACTTGCTGCACTTTGCGGTGAAGATAACTGGGGTTCAACTTGGGCCAATGTGTTGCAACACAGATTTAAATCAAATGGTGAACTAGATGGTCATTCACTAGGCAATTTAATGATCACAGCTTTATGGGAAGAAACTGGAGACATAGTTCAGGGCCTTGAATGGGTTGGCAAACTTCTAGGCGCCAAAGGTCGCGTGCTGCCACTAGCACTTGAACCACTTCGGATCGAAGCAGAAGTTAAATCAAAAACTGGGGCAAAGCGAAAAGTTATTGGTCAGGTGAAAGTTGCAACAGTTAAAGACAAGATCGTTTCAATCGCGATAAATCCTGCAAATCCTGCGGTGTGCCAAGAAGCTGTTGAAGCAGTTTTGAAAGCCAACGCAGTTATTTTAGGTCCAGGTTCTTGGTACACAAGTGTGCTTAATCATTTTGAAGTTCCTGAAATGAAGAAAGCTTTAGTTGAAACTAAAGCTAAGCGGATTTTGATTTTGAACCTAAAGCCACAGACAGGGGAAACCAGTAATTTTTCTCCAGAGAGCTATTTAGAAGTTCTGGCCAAGCGAGTTCCAGATTTCACGCTAGACACTGTTGTTGCCGATCCAAGACATGTGGCCAATGAGAAGAAGTTATTGACTGTGGCAGCCAAGCTTGGTGCCCGCGTGGAACTTGCAGAAGTTGGAAATATCGAAGCCCCAATGGAGCAGCACGATCCGGGTCGGCTAGCCTACACACTTGAGAAAGTTTTATAACTTTTAAGGAATGAGTACATGGCAATGACCTCGGCCGTTAAGGACGAACTCAGCCGTCTTAAGGTAACTAAAGCCTGTTGCCGTAAGGCTGAGGTGTCAGCGCTCTTGCGTTTCGCAGGTGGCCTTCATATCGTCAGCGGAAAAATTGTGGTTGAAGCTGAACTTGATACCGGTCAGGTTGCTCGTCGCCTTCGCAAAGACTTAAAAGAAATTTTCAACGCTGATAGTGAAGTTTCAGTGGTAACTGGCGCAGGAATTCGCAAGGGAAGTCGTTACGTCGTTCGGGTAACAACTGAAGGCGAGCACTTAGCTAAGCAAGTTGGTTTAGTTGATCCAAGCGGTCGTCCAATAGCAGGCTTGCCGCCGCACATCGTTTCAGGTCCAGTTTGTGATCAAGAAGCAGCTTGGCGCGGTGCGTTCATGGCACATGGTTCGTTAACGGAACCTGGTAGAAGTTCGTCTCTTGAAATTACTTGTCCAGGTCATGAAAGTGCGATGGCACTAACTGGTAGCGCACGTCGTTTAGGGATTACGGCAAAGCCTCGTGAAGTACGCGGAGTTGATCGTGTTGTTATTCGCGATGGCGATGCGATCAGTGCGATGCTAACTCGAATTGGCGCACACGAATCGGTGCTTGCCTGGGAAGAACGGCGCCTTCGTCGTGAAGTTCGCGCAACTGCTAACCGACTTGCTAATTTCGATGATGCTAATTTGCGTCGTTCAGCGAGAGCTGCTGTGGCAGCTGGCGCAAGAGCTGCTCGCGCAATTGAAATCTTGGGTCCTGAAATCCCGCAGCACTTACTTGAAGCAGGCCAGCTTCGGGTTAATCACCAGCAGGCAAGTCTTGAAGAACTCGGCGCTCTTGCTGATCCACCGATGACTAAAGATGCCATCGCTGGTCGAATTCGTCGTTTATTAGCAATGGCAGATAAGCGAGCTAGCGACCTAGGTATACCTAACACTGAGGCTGGATTGACCCCTGATATGCTTGAAGGGTAATAGCCCGTTTCACAGCGTAGTGATTCGTTTTTTATAGATTTCCTAAAAAACAATCAAGGAGGATCGCCATGAGCGTCCGTGTTGGTATTAATGGTTTTGGTCGAATCGGCCGTAACTTCTT
>JBEGOT010000130.1:0-3447 GCA_041181865.1 Actinomycetota bacterium
ATATCTGATGGATCATCATCACGCATTGCGATTTCTTCAAGAACTACAGTGCGCTCTTGGTCAACATCGCTTCTTGAAATCGTGGCACTTGTGATCATGTCAACCAAAACGTCGATAGATGTCGGCACGCTGGTATCAAGGACCCGGTTATAAAAACAAGTCACCTCTTTTGAAGTGAACGCATTCATTTCTCCGCCGACAGCATCAATACTTGAGCTAATTTCTAATGCTGTGCGGTTTTTAGTGCCCTTAAATAAAAGGTGTTCTAGATAGTGGGCTGAGCCAGTTTGCGAGGCAACTTCATCGCGAGAACCAACATTTACCCAAATGCCAATTGCAGCAGAACGAACTGTTGGCATGTATTCAGTGATGATGCGAAGACCACTTGGCATCACCGTGCGCTTAACTAAGCCGCCTTGCTCTTCAGTAAGCAAAGTGCGAGTGGTCCCTGGGCGTTGTTCATGCCCAAGGACCACTGCACTCTTACTTTTGGTCAATTAGTCGTCATCCTCAGATGATGAATTTTCTTCACCTTCGACAACTGGGATTAGCGATAGCTTGCCACGTTGATCGATTTCAGCGATTTCAACGTGAACTTTGTCGCCAACTTTCACAACATCTTCTACGTTTTCCACGCGCTTACCGCCAGAAAGTTTACGTAGTTGGCTGATGTGAAGTAGTCCGTCTTTACCTGGTGATAGTGAAATGAACGCACCGAAGTTTGTTGTTTTAACAACAGTTCCCATGTAGCGTTCACCAACTTCTGGCATAGAAGGATTTGCAATTGCGTTAACTTGAGCGCGAGCTGCCTCTGCTGCTTCTCCACTAGTTGCACCGATGTAAACGATGCCGTCATCAGTGATGGTTAGGTCAGCGCCAGTGTCTTCTTGGATCTGGTTGATGATCTTGCCCTTAGGCCCGATAACTTCACCGATCTTGTCCACTGGAATCTGAACAGAGATGATGCGTGGTGCGTATGGTGACATTTCATCTGGAGAATCAATGGCTTCCATCATCACATCAAGAATCGCAAGACGTGCTTCACGTGCTTGAGTTAGCGCGCCAGCAAGTACTGATGCTGGAATGCCATCAAGTTTGGTATCAAGTTGAAGAGCTGTAACAAAATCTTTTGTTCCAGCAACCTTGAAGTCCATGTCACCAAAAGCATCTTCAGCGCCAAGGATGTCAGTTAGCGCTACGTATTCAGTCTTGCCATCGATCTCATCAGAGATAAGACCCATTGCAATACCTGCAACTGGTGCGCGTAATGGAACACCAGCATTAAGTAATGAAAGTGTTGATGCACAAACAGAGCCCATAGATGTTGAACCATTTGAACCAAATGCTTCAGACACCTGACGGATTGCGTAAGGGAAATCAGCCTTTGCTGGAAGAACTGGCACAAGTGCACGTTCTGCTAGCGCGCCGTGACCAATTTCGCGACGTTTAGGTGTTCCCACGCGACCTGTTTCACCAGTTGAGTAAGGCGGGAAGTTGTAGTTGTGCATGTAGTGCTTTGAAGTTATTGGCGACAAAGTGTCTAACTGCATTTCCATCTTCAGCATGTTCAGTGTGGTTACACCTACAATTTGGGTTTCACCACGTTCAAAAATTGCTGATCCGTGTGCACGTGGAATAACGGCCACTTCTGCAGTCAGGTTACGGATATCGCGAAGGCCACGACCATCAATACGGATCTTGTCCTTAAGTACGCGCTTGCGAACTAGTTTTTTAGTAACAGATCGTAGAGCTGCTGAAATTTCTTTTTCGCGGCCTTCGAATTGTTCACCTAGTTTTTCAACTGTCAAATCTTTGATGCGATCTAGTTCAGTTTCGCGTTCTTGCTTACCAGCAATAGTTAGCGCCTTTGCAAGATCTTGCGCAACAAGTGCTTCGACAGCTGCGTATGCGTCGCCTTCGTAATCTAGGTAGATCGGAAATTCTGCAGTTTCTTTAGCTGCAACCTTGGCAAGAGCAATCTGTGCTTCGCAAAGTGTGCGGATAAATGGCTTTGCTGCATCTAGACCTTCAGCAACAATTTCTTCAGATGGTGCCTTAGCGCCACCAGCGATTAAATCGATTGTGTTTTCAGTTGCTTCTGCTTCAACCATCATGATCGCAACATCGTTATCAACGATGCGACCAGCAACAACCATGTCGAATACTGCTTCTTCAAGTTGTTGGTGAGTTGGGAAAGCAACCCATTGACCCTTGATTAATGCAACGCGAACGCCACCGATTGGGCCAGAGAATGGCAAACCAGCAAGTTGAGTTGACATTGATGATGCGTTAATCGCGATTACGTCATAAAGATCTTTTGGATTTAATGAAAGAACAGTTACTACAACCTGAACTTCGTTACGTAGACCCTTAACGAATGCTGGACGTAGTGGACGGTCAATTAGACGACAGGTAAGGATTGCATCTTCAGTTGGACGTCCTTCGCGACGGAAGAATGATCCTGGGATGCGACCTACTGCGTACATACGCTCTTCAACATCCACTGTTAGTGGGAAGAAGTCGAATTGATCTTTTGGTGACTTGCTTGCAGTTGTTGCTGAAAGCAACATAGTTTCGTCATCTAGGTAAACAACTGCAGTTCCTGCAGCTTGCTTAGCTAAACGACCTGTTTCGAACTTGATTGTGCGTTTTCCATACGACCCGTTGTCGATGACAGCAACGCTTGACTGTACTTCGTTACCTTCCATAGGTAACCTCCCTTTTTCGTTAAGGGATAACGCGCGTACGAATGCGAAAAGTTCACTCATCTCGTATGAGTATGTTTGTCGATCTTCGATCGAAGTACGCGGAAAATTTATTATCCGAATACCACTACCGAGGACCGACCGGCTATTCGATTGTGCGCGAGTTATCCCGCATTGGTTTTATGAAATTCACCAGCCAAATTTATGGCTGGTGAATTTCAATAAGTTTTATTAGCGACGGATACCGAGCTTTTCGATGATTGAACGGTAGCGGCTGATGTCTGACTTGGTTAAGTAATCAAGTAGACGACGGCGTTGACCAACTAGCAGTAGCAAACCGCGACGGCTGTGGTGATCGTGCTTGTGTGACTTTAAGTGTTCAGTTAAGTCATTGATTCGCTGAGTAATAAGTGCGATCTGAACTTCTGGACTTCCGGTATCGCCTGGCTTTGAACCGTACTTAGCGATGATTTCTTCTTTTACTTTTGCGTCTAACGGCATTTATTTTTCCTTCGAGCGCGGTAAGGGATTGTTGCCAATCCGTTGATTAGATGTCACGAGTTTTAGAGCGCCCGCTTCCAAAACCGTCTGGATTAAAGGTATCAGTGACTGGGGGTATCTAGAAAATCGGAAATCTGACCCCTTGATTTATCAATATCTTTAGCCATTTCAACAAGTAATGCTTCAAGCCCATCAAAGGCAACCATGGGCCGAACAAAGTCTAAGAAATCTAAATCAACTA
>JBEGOT010000131.1:0-10304 GCA_041181865.1 Actinomycetota bacterium
AAGTCCCACCATGCTGGATCAACCTGACGTTTATCTTCAAGATATTGCTGATATAACTCATCAACTAACCAGTCGTTTGGACCGAACTGGCTACTCGGTTGATTGGGCACGTCTTCGGGCCTCCTTGAAATTCGCTATTCCAAGATTATCCCTGAGGTTGGCCGAGTGAAAATTTAGTCTCCCCGAACACCCAGATCGACTGAACCTCGCACATCAAGTCTTTCAAAGTACTCAGCCTCATGCACTTGCCAAGTCACAAGTTGATCGCGCAATTGCTGGCCATCGCGGGCGATTAAGCGATCTAAAAGCAATGCTGGCTGCGCCTCTACCCAAATACTCAGTGCAAAATACTCTTTTAGTTTTGGATTTGCAGCGCCCACACCTTCCAAAATAAGAAATTCTGGATGGTCGATTGCTTGGACATTGGTGAATAATCCTTGATGCCAGTCATAGGTTTGAAAACTTACCTCGTTGCCAAGAGATAACGGTTTCAATATTTGGGTTTCAATTCGAAGTGGCAGCTCATTAATTAATTCCTGAATCCAACCATCGTAAAGATCATCCATATGAACAACTTCGCAATTAGGCAATAGGTTGCAAAGCTCATCAGCCAAAGTTGTTTTGCCAGAACCAGCGGGGCCATCGATAGCGATGACCCTTGCTGATCCCGTGAATTTTTTGCAATTGTGAACCTGATTCACAATTGCTTTTATTTCTTTGCTATCCAAGATTTTCTTTGCGATCCCACTTAAGCCAACCACGAATAGCAATTAGCGTGAAAACTGCATATAGAGCTGAAGTGAACCAAAGTCCTTGGAATGCATATTCGATTGTGTAAACGGCATCTACAATAAACCAAACAAACCACGTCTCGGTGTATTCCTTAACCATGATCACTTGAGCAATAATGCTGAAAATTAATCCGAATGAATCTGGCCAAGTTGCCGCAGCGCCAATCGATGCAAGGGCAGGGGCTAAGGCAAGCCAAATCAGTAATCCAATTACCAATGTGATCACGCGTTGCTTAGCAGTTGCCGTTTTTGGATTTGCGCCAGTTGGCGCCCAACCTTTCCAGCCCCAAAGTGCAGCTGCAATAAATACAAATTGCAGGGCAGCACTTGAATAAAGATTCCATTCAAAAAATAACCAGGAATAAAACAAACTGCTGATTGCCCACCACGGCCAAGTTATTTTTTTGCCAGTTGTACCAAGCCATACTCCGATGAACCCGGTAACAACGGCAACTAGTTCAAGTGCGGAAACTTCATAACCCCAAATGGTTAAAACTGTCTGCAGAGCAGTTTCTGAAATTCCGGCATGAATATATGAATGCATTGTTACTCCTCAAGTCGGCATTACCCGACTGGTTAGACGGTCGGCAGAAAATCTGCCCTCTCAGCCCACTTTCGGTGAGCTCCCGTGTTGTTTAGTTGATTGTAACTTAAAGGAATTTCATTAATCGATAACAGCAATAATTTCTACTTATTAATACTGTGCCCTCGAATGGATTCGAACCATCGACCTTCTGCTCCGGAGGCAGACGCTCTATCCCCTGAGCTACGAGGGCTAATTAACCAAAACTGGCTTTAGTACTGCGACTTTATCAGCAGCGGTAAATATACTTATCTGTTGTGAGTCTGAAGCAAAATTCAATGAAGATCTCAAAGCGAGAACGTAACTTCTGGGCTTTAGTAATACTTAGTTTGATCCTGGCAATTGTTACTTGGCGCCATGGTTCAAATCGTGCAGATTCTCTTGGTGTGGATCCAAACAATCCTGGGCAAGTTATCAGTGCAATTCCAACACCTGAATATGACTGCAGTGCACACAATCCATTTAGCGAAGCAAATCTGGCGAATTGGAATGCAACCCACTCGCCAGGTGCCTATAACGCAACGGTGACCGATTTAGTCCATAACTGCACGTATTCGGCGGGCAACCCGGATGCTAAATTCCCAACTGCATCTACCGGAAAAATACTGGTGGCAACTGGCGTTCTTGAGAAAGTTGCTCAAGGCCAAATTGAATATGCAAGCGTGCAAGCAGACATGACTTCAATGATCACTCAGTCTGATAACTCAGCTGCAGATCGATTATTTGCTGCAATCGGGAAAGCGGCAACACTGCAAGACATCGAAGTGCGTTACGGGATGAGCGCAACTGTCACAGATCGTGGTTGGGGCACAACCATGACTAATTCCAGTGATCAAGCAAAATTATTGAGCCAAGTGATCGGAACACAGCAGAGCCCACTTCCCGAAGCTCAGCGCGTAATCTTGCGCGACTTAATGAAAAATGTAAATCCAGAACAATCCTGGGGTGCTGGCACAAACATTCCAGCTGGCTGGAGTTTTGCCGTTAAGAATGGTTGGTACCAGGCAGTAGCCGGTGACATTCCACCGGAAGGCAAGTGGCGCATTAACACGCTTGGCATGACTTGGGATCAAACAGGAACACAGCGCTGGATTTTTACTGCTTACTCAAATGAGTGGGCATCGCAAAGTGCTGGAATTAGCGCCTGGAATGATTTTGCTGCACTCGTTGCACAAAATTTAGCTAATTAATTATTTAGCAACTGGATAATCTTCAAGCATCGGACAGACTTTGCCAGGTGCAACTAGTGGTTCAAAATGCCACCATTCATTTTTATATCGACGACAAAGTCCGAATTGGTAACCAATTGCTTCCAGCCAGGCTGCAGCTTCTGGCTTTCCTTGCTTGTAGTTGATGTCAACTGCTAAACCCCAAGGATGATTTGAAAACTGTGGTGGCAGTACCCATTTGCTTGCTTCTTCGATAGAGCCATTGCTAACTATTGCGCGATCAAAAAGCATTTGCTGATACTCAAGTGTTCGCCAACCACTAGTGATATTTAGCCGATAACCGTCAATGGCTCCCATGGCTTGAGCCAGCTTTATTCGATTTTCTAAAAACGAATCCATTTTTGTTGGTCTAGTTACACCAGCAGTGATTGGTCCGATTCCAATTGGCAATTCATTTGGATTGCAAGTTAGTGACCTAGTTGCTCGGATTAAACCTGTTGTGAGATTTGCACAATTATTTTGAATTGAATTTGAATCTGTTCGGGCATTTGCCGGAGCGGCATAATCAACTGAGGCTAAGAGAAGTATCAAAGTCGTGATTGCCACTGCAAGTTTTCTCAAGACTTCAACCCTTTCGCTTAACTGAGCCTAGATAAAAACTTCTTAAATAGATAGTTAAGAAGCCCTATTGATATAGTCAATAACGTGATTTCTGGATCGAGATTGGCCGAATTTATTTACGCATCGGTGGCAATCATCTTGGCGCCCGGTCCAAGTGTTATGTTCACAATTGCTAGGGCAGTTGCCTGGGGTAGGGCAACAGCAATCTTGACGGTTCTTGGCAACACAATCGGAATGTTTTTACTTTCGCTATTAATTGCTTTCGGACTTGGACCACTATTGCAAAGGTCTGAAACTCTTTTATTTTCAGTTCAATTACTTGGTGGTCTGTATCTTATTTATTTAGGTATTGACGCACTCAAACATCGCCAACTGCACGCCTCAGACATGGTTGCTGTTTCTGAGGTTGCACCAAAAAAAATAGAAGTGATTAAGCAAGGATTCATGGTGGGTGCACTCAATCCAAAAGCTCTCGTATTTTTTAGTGCGATTTTCCCTCAATTTGTCGACGCTTCAATTGGCTCAATCACAAGACAAATGGTGATCTTCGGAATTATTTTCTGCACACTGGGCTTCTTTCTGGATGGCATGTGGGGATTTGTTGTTGGTGGCAGCCGAGACTGGTTTGCCAATTCACGTAAGCGACTAGTTGCACTGCGCACAATGGGTGGCGTCGTAATGGTGACGCTAGGTATTTTGGTTGTTATTCCGTTAATACTGACAATTGGTAATTAAATTAAATAACGCCTAGTCAGGCTTGAATTTAACTGCGCAGCACTTGAAACCGCTTGGCCATTAAAACTTACGTGCGCACCATCATTACTTACTTCAACTTCGCCAAGCACACCGTGACGAATCATCTGGCTTGATCGAACACTTCGAGTATTTTTCACAGCCACGCTTGTTCGACCACTCGGTGAAACTTCAGAAGATTGGTTTGTGAAGTGCACGCCAAGCTGGGCAGCAGTCGCACCATATGCACCAAATTGTGGACCAATTGTTAATGGCTGTGCATCTTTAACAGTTGCACCTGGATCGCCAATTACACCCCAGGCTGGAATTCCATTTTTAATTACCAAGTCAGGCTTACTTGCAAAATCTGCATAACGCCACATCACAAGATCTGCCATCAGCCCAACTTGAACACTCCCAACTTCATGAGAAAGTCCATGAACAAGAGCTGGGTTAGTTGTGATCTTGGCAAGATGCCTTAGAACACGTTCATTTGAGTGAACAACTTGATCGGCGTTAACTGTTCCATCCAAAACAGCAACATCGGCAAACATACTGGCCATTGCGAAAGTCTTTCGCCAGGTGTCATCAGCTCGTCCCATTCCTAATGCATCAGAAGAAGTCACGGGAATTACACCAAGGTCATGAAGTTTGTTTTCAGCAGCCATAGTTGCATTGCGAACACGCTGCCTAGCCAAGGCAACATCACTTGGTAAATCTGCATTCATTCCGTGTGCTGAAATAATCATCGCCACATGTTCATCAGCTGCGTTGATGCCATAAGCAAGAGTTGGGTTTGTTGATGAGGCCAAAATGTTCTCTCGCCCAGCTAGGCGCAAAACATCAGGTGCATGACCACCACCGCAACCTTCAACGTGAAATGCGTGAACCGCACGCCCAGCAATGGCACTTAATGTGCCATCAACATCAAGCATTTCGTTCAAGCCATCGGTATGCAGGGCAACTGCAACGTCATGTTTTTCTGCAAAAGTTAACGCAGTATCTATAGTTCGCGGATGCGCACCGGTATCTTCATGGATTTTGAAACCACAGACGCCGCCAGCAAGCGCTTCTTCAAGTGGAGAAGTGGTACTGCTTGATGCTCGTCCCAGGACACCAACGTTTAGTGGCCAAGCACTAAACATTTCATGACCGTGAGCAAGTGCCCAACTTGAGCTAACTCCAACACCCCAGAATGGACCAAACTCTTGGGCAATGATTGTGGTCACGCCACTTGAAAGTGCAGCATCACACACGCGAGGTGTTAACGCATGAACGTGCGTATCAATTCCGCCAGCTGTGACAATAAAACCTTCACCTGGAATAACAACAGTTCCAGAGCCAACAACTACATCGATGTCATCCATCGTGTCTGGATTACCTGGCCGGCCAATTGCACTTATTCGTCCGTTTCTAATTCCAATTGAGGTGACTTTTATTCCTTGAATTGGATCAAGTAGTAATGCATTGGTGATTACTAGGTCGCAGGACTGAGAACTATTTACTGACTTAAGTCCCATTCCATCGCGCGCACTTTTACCAAAACCCATTTGAAATTCGCTACCCGGGGCACGATCGTCACCTTCAACGCGAATGACTAAATCGGTATCACCAAGTCGAACGAAGTCACCAATGCGTGCTCCATGAACAGCAATGTCTGATTGAGCTTGGGCTAATTCTTCTGGTGTCATTTCGGTTCACCATTTAAATAACCAAATTCAGCGATGCGCTTCATCGCATTTTCTTTTGCGTCAGTGGCATCAAGCGGTCCATCAACAATTCCGGCAAAACCGATTATGACTCGGTCACCTTCAATTGGAATAAGTTCGACCTCAACTATTTCATTTGGTAAAAAGTCGGTGTGTGTTCCTGATGGAATGTTTAAACGCATCCCATAAGCAAGGTTTCGGTCAAATTTTAATTTTGGATTAATTTCCAAAAAGTGCATGTGAGATGTTACTGAAATAGAAATATTTGATTCATTTCGAACTTTTAATCGAATTGAATTTACTGAAACTTTTTCGACGAATGGTTCAAGGCGAGTAACTTGACCTGGGTACTGCGATTCATTGCTTTCAAAATTAACAACCACTAAGCGGCGACCATCATCAAAAACTGCTTCAACTGAAATTGAGCCAAGCATTGCGCCAACACCAGGAAGTAAATCTGACTGGGTTAACACCGACTTGCCAGCTGCAAGAGCTTGAGAATGTGTTGCGCCAGATCTGGCTGCTTCAATCACAGCATTAGAAATAATCGCTATCGCCTCTGGCTTGTTTAATTTCAATCCACGATCAAGGCGTGATTTCGCTAACTGACCTGCAGTGAACAGCAACAATCGATCTTGTTCGCTGGGCGTTAATTCCATGAGGTTAATTCTGTGCCATTTAGATTAAATAGGGGAACCATCCAGATTGGATACAATTTTGGTATGACTGGTGCTCTTTCAGGGATTGTGGTTGCAGACTTCACCCGCGTATTGGCCGGGCCCTACGCAACCATGCTTCTTGGGGATATGGGCGCAGAGGTAATCAAAGTTGAACGCCCAGAAGTTGGCGATGACACCCGTTACTGGGGACCACCACATGATGAAGCCGGTCGCGCAACCTACTTCGAAGCTGTAAATCGAAATAAGTCATCACTTGAAATAGATATGAGTTCAAGTGAAGGCAAAGCGCAAGCTGCGAAATTGATCGCTAGAGCTGATGTAGTAATTCATAACTTTCCAGCAGCAAACGCAAAGAAACTTGGTTTGGATTATGAATCCGTAAAACAAATTAATTCAAGCGTCATTTACTGTTCTATTTCAGGATTTGGAACTAAAGCCGGCGCGGCCATTCCCGGTTATGACTTATTAGTTCAAGCTATGGGCGGCTTGATGAGTGTCACTGGACCTAGTTCAGCTGAACCATCAAAAGTTGGTGTGGCATTAGTTGATGTAATCACCGGACTTCACGCGACAATCGGAATTTTGGCAGCGCTAAATCATCGAAATGCATCTGGAGAAGGTCAAGCCGTTGAAGTTAATTTATTAAGTTCGATTTTGTCAGGGTTAGTAAATCAAGCAAGTGGTTTTGTTTCAGGTGGAGTAATTCCAAAATCTTTAGGCAACGCCCATCCATCTATTAGTCCTTACGAGGTATATCCAACTGCTGATCGCCCAATCGTTCTTGCTGTTGGAAACGAAGGGCAGTTTGCAAAATTATGCGATGTACTTGATTGCTCTGAATTACCAAAAGATGAACGATTTAATTCAAATTCAAATCGAGTAGCAAATCGCAAAGCACTAAATGAAATATTGATAAAACAATTAAGCGCAAAAGGTGCTGACTATTGGTGGAAAGCACTAAATAGTGCAGGTGTTCCAAGTGGCCCGATTAATAACATGGCTGAGGCTTTCGAACTTGCTAACCAAATGCAGCTAGAACCCATCGTAGAAATTAAGCAAAATGGGGAAGTTCGAAAACAAGTTGCTAACCCAATCTCATTTTCTAAAACGCCAGTTGAATATCGAAGTGCGCCACCTGCGATTGGTGAGAAATTTTGAGTTCGCAAGGAACATCTCAAGAAGCAGTATTAACCGAACTTCGAGAAATGATCGGCGCAGGAAAATTAGAACCTGGCCAACAAATTGTTCAAGAAAGTCTTTCCGCAGCACTTGGCGTTAGTCGCGTACCCATCCGAGAAGCACTTCGAGTGCTCGAGGGAGAAGGCCAGGTAATTCATTACCCAAATCGTGGCTACTTTGTCGCCGATCTAAGCGTTGAAGACCTGGAAGAGGTTTACCGAATTAGAGCGATTCTTGAGGAAGAAGCTCTGCGCTTAGCAATTCCTTTGCTTACTGATTCAGATATTGAATACATCGAAAGTATTCAAATTGAACTTGAAAAAGCCGTTGCCAGCAAGAAGATTTCAGGAATAACCGAAACCAACCGACGTTTTCACTTTGCCATGTTCGAAGCCAGCAATATGCCAAGACTTGTTCGAATTATCCGCACACTTTGGGATGCAACAGATGCCTACCGTGGTGTTTATTTCGCCGCCCCAGCAAATTTGCAGCACATGAATACTGAACACCGACAGATGCTGGAAAGCTTAAGGAAACGCGATGTTAAGAAAACTATCGAACATCAAACGTTGCACCGTGAAAATGCAGTTAGCGCGGTTAGCCAGGTAATTAGACCGAAGAAGTGAAAACTTCACCAAGTGAAGTTACTGTTTCATTTTCAACAATCTGCGCGCTCCACCCAGGTAATCTTTCAAACCAATCAAAGCCAGGTTGTCCTGCGACAAGTAGGGCAGTGGCTAAACCATCAGCTGTTGCACAGTCAGGCCCTATAACCGTTGCTGAAGCAGTTTGAACCGGCCCGCCTGCAGGATTAATAATGTGGGCGCCGCGTTCATAACTTCCACTTGTTGCAATCGCACAATCAGTTACTTTCACATGGGAATAAATTTGCCCGGGCAAATTGGGATGCTGCAATCCAATTGACCATAGAGTTTCAGGTTCTGGTTCTCCGCGAACTGTGATGTCGCCACCTGAGTTGATCAAAAAGTCATTAAATCCATAACCAATCAAAATATTTGCAGCACGATCTGTTGCCCATCCCTTAACTAGACCTGATGGATCAAATCCACCTTCAACTGCCCAAGGGTCAAAAGCGCCACCTGTTAGTTCCTTAATTCTTTGACAACGTTTGATCACATCGTGCATCCCGATGTCTAAGTCATCTGGCGCAAGTTCACCGCGACGAAATCTGCTTACCGCACTTTGATCTTTATAAGTACTAAATACTTCATCAACGTCGTGTAGCCAGTGGACAACTTCTTCAATTGCGCGATCTGTTCGAGTTGAAGTTGCTCGGTGGAGCCTTAAATCAATTGAGACAACTGTTCCCCAAATGTGTTCAACATGGACTGCGCGATTAGACATTATTAATGGCTACATCTGGTCAAGAATTGATTGAAGCGATTGTTGATAGCCACGAGTTGTGTATGTGGCACCGCCAACACCCTGGATGTTTGCAGATTGTGCAGATAATGCTTCCTGGGTTAAAACTGGAATCGAGTATCTTGAAATCTGAAGTGATCGACCATCTCCAGATGGGTATTGCAAAGCATCAATTGCAGTAATCTGACCATTTGAAACAGTTGCTGATAGTTGAACGGGACCCCACCGAGTTTGAACTGTTTTGCCGGTGATGGTTCCTGATGCAGCACTTGTCGTTTGCTCTGGAGTTGGCGCCGCGCTTTGAGTGGTCGTTACAGCCTCGGTGGTTGCTTGAGGAGTAGCTGCCACATCAGTAGTTGCAGTTGCTGAGGAGGTTGTATCCATACTTGTAATTGACATGCTGCTTGTGTCAACACCTTTTGGATTAAAACCAAGTACACCAGCTACGCCAGCAACAGTGCTTAGGGCTACCAGATTTGAACGCTTAATCTTTACTCCTTAGAAAGCAAACGCTTCGTCGTGGATATGAGTTTCAGGAATTCCAATTACTTCAGCGGCATGACGAACTTGAGCAGTAAGCGCATCTGGCCCACAGATATATATGTCTGAATTTGCGATCGTTGGAACGAGTCGTAAAAGCGCCCTGGCATCTAACGGGTGTTCATGACGATTGCCAACTAAGTAGCGAACACTGGTGTTAGGTCGCTCTGCCAATGAATCAAGTTCGCGCTTTAGCAAAACTTCGTCGTGGTTTCTTGCTCTGAATAAAACAGTGACTTTAGCTGCACGCGGCAGTTCTTCCATCACTGCACGGATTGGTGCAATACCAACACCCGCTGCAATTAAAACAACCTCATCACCATGACGATGAGCTGCGGTGAATGCACCATATGGTCCTTCGGCGATTACTCGAGTGCCAACTTTTAGTTTGGCCAAACTTCCGCTGTGATCACCAAGGTTCTTGACAGTGATTCGCAAAAACTGGCCATCAGGTGCTGCGGAAAGTGAATAAGGGTGTGCATGCCACCAAAGTTCACGGGTCATAAAGCGCCAAGCAAAAAATTGGCCACCACGAACTTTTAGTCGCTTAAGTTTGCGACCCGTAAGCCAAATGCTGACCACATCAGCACTTTCACGAACAACTGCATGAACACGCAACTGATATTTAAGGCCACGAGCAATCGGCATGATCCACCTGAAAACAACGATGCTGCTAACAGCAAGTAATGTTGCAATCAACCAAGCCTTTGCAGCAGTTGGAGATTTAACTAGCGCATTACCTAGTGTTACTTGATGAGCGTACGAAAGTGCAATTGCTAGGTAGGTGTAGATGTGAATTACCCACCAAGTTTCATAAGCGATTTTGGTACGAATCTTTTTGTAAGAAGTAACACTTGCAACGACCATCAAAATAAATCCAGCTGTTGCCGGCAAGATCCAACGAGTAGTGGTTAACA
>JBEGOT010000132.1:0-5247 GCA_041181865.1 Actinomycetota bacterium
AGAATGCCCAACGCTATTAACTAACTTTTCAGCAGTTTCCAGGTGCTCATTTGTGCAGTGGGTGCCTGGGCTAATTGCGCTCATCCCTTGATCAACAAGTGCTGGAGTATTTGGCATTACGCGGATTACTGGTGTGCCACTTGCAAGAGCTGATTCAATTTTTGAAATTGGAAAACCAGCAGCAAATGAAATGACCAGTGCGCCCTTATTTAAGGTTGGCGCAATCTCACCCAGCACATTTGGCATATCTTGCGGTTTAACCATCAATAAAACAACATCTGACTTGGCAACTGCTTCGCTATTTGGCAAAACTTGCACGCCATATTTCTGGGCAATCTCCTCGCTACGATCTGCCCGGCGTGATGTTGCGATGAATTCTGACTTGGGCATTCCGGCTCGCATAAAACCTGCGAGCAATGCCTCGCCCATTACGCCAGTGCCGATAATTGCTGTAGTCATAGCCGCCTTCAAAATTTGGGTTACCCCAAAGTGAACTACAAAATTACCACTAAATATGAATTAACTTAAGGGCTAGTTTTTTGAATCAATCTCGGCAATTAATGCTTCGACCTTGGCTTTGATTTCATCTCTAATCGGACGAACATCAGCAACGCCTTTGCCAGCTGGATCAGTTAGTGGCCAATCGAGGTAAGTCTTGCCTGGGAAGAATGGACACTTATCGCCACAGCCCATTGTGATCACATAGTCAGAATCTTGGACCGCTTCTGTTGTTAAAACCTTTGGGCTATTGCTGGCGATATCTATTCCAACTTCAGCCATGGCTTGGATTGCTGATGGATTGATCTGATCTTTGGGTTCTGTGCCAGCGGATAGAACTTGAATTCGATCGCCAGCAAGATGTTGCAAGTAACCGGCTGCCATTTGGGAGCGCCCAGCGTTATGCACACAGACGAATAAAACTGTTGCCTTCATGGTGCCAACAATAAGAGATTTGGGTTAACTCTTGGAAACTAATGACTTAACAAATAGTGCCAAGTTGCTTGGTTTTTCAGCCATACGACGCATTAGGTAGGCATACCATTCATCGCCATAAGGAACATAGACGCGAACTTTGTAACCAAGTTCGACTAATCGCTTTTGTTCTTCTGGGCGAACGCCTAGGAGCATCTGGAATTCAAAAGTCTCTTTTGCTCGGCCGGTGCTGGTAGCCAACGCCTGACCAATTTCAATTAGGCGCGGATCATGAGTTGCCAGCATTGGGTAACCATCTGATTCAAGAAGTGTGCGCATATCGCGTACATAAGCCTTATCGATATCAGCACGTTCAATGTATGCAACATCTGGACCTTCAGCATATGCACCTTTACATAAACGAATACGTGAACCGGCATAAGCGTTGTTCGCCACATCAGCTGATGTGCGGTGAAGTTGTGCCTGAAGTACCCCACCTGTAGTCGGTGCAAACTTTCTAATTTCAGTCAGAATACGAAGTGTTGAATCGATCGTGGTGTGATCTTCCATATCGAAAGTAACTGTGGTGCCAACTTCATTTGCAACTTCGACAATTTGCTTGGCATTTTCTAAAGCAATTTTTTCGCCGTCTTCGCCAAGGGCTTGGCCAACTGCACTTAGCTTTACTGAAACTTCAGCCATGTGAGTTTGGCCAGCATCAGCTAATGCGCGAAGAAGTTCTTTATATGCAGCCACAGTCGCATCAGCATCTTTGCGATCAAGAGTTGATTCACCAAGACGATCGATTGTTGTGTAGATACCCAGTTTGTGCATTTCAGTTACTTTTTTAACTGCATCAGCTGTGCTGTATCCAGCCACAAAGCGGTTAACAACGCCTTTACTTAGCGGTGAAGTCGAAACAACTTTTTCAAGTTTCTTGCTCTTTGAAGCAGAGACTAAGAGTTCCTTAATCATGCGCGAACTACCTGCCTAATCATCATTGGTTGGCTAAGCATTACTTTACGCTGAGAGGTTTTAAGGGCAATATCCCGCCTGATTCGATTGGGTAGATTTCCTATTTCCGATTAGGCTCTACTTTCGTGGCCGAGCTGAAATTAGATTTCCCGCGTAAATGGGTTGAGTTTGTTGACCCTGAGGATGACACCAACCTTTACCGTTGCGACTTAACTTGGTTAACTAGCCGCTGGACCTGTATTTGGGGTGCTGGCTGTAAAGGTATCGATAAGAACAACCCAGATGTTGGCTGTTGCAACCTAGGTGCACACATTGCTGACAAAGAAGATTTAGATAACACCAAAAAACATGCTGCGATGCTTCGCCCAGACATCTGGCAAAACTACGAAGAAGGCCACAGCAAGCGTGGCATGTTTGAAAAAGATGATGAAGGCGACAAGAAAACTCGCGCGTACAAAGGCGCCTGCATTTTCCATAACCGAAATGGTTTTGAAGGTGGCGATGGTTGTGCGCTACACATCCTGGCAATGGAAATGGGCGTAGGTCACCACGTAACTAAGCCACAAGTTTGTTGGGAACTACCAATCCGTCGCACATTTGAAAACTTCGAGCGACCAGATGAAGTCGACACTGTGATCATCGGCATCGAAGAATACAACCGTCGCGGTTGGGGTCCTGGTGGCACAGATCTTGATTGGTATTGCTCAACTGCTGTTGAAGCCCACGTTGGCAGAGAACCTGTTTACAAATCACTTGAAGGTGAACTACTTTCGCTGATGGGTAAAAAGGCTTACAAGATTTTGGTTGACCATTGCCAAGCCCATGAAGAAATGATCGCAAGTGTTCTAAAAACTGGCGACAAAGACAAGATCAAGTACTTAGCTATTCACCCAGCGACAGTTGCGGCTAATAAAAAAGCCGAACAAAAGGCTGCGGATAAGAAGTAACAGCTGTCTGCCTGACCGTCTACTCTTAGGTTGTGGCAAAAGCAGCGCGCGCAAGTTTTAAATGCACCGAATGTGGATGGACTGGTCCTAAGTGGGTTGGCCGTTGTCCAGAATGCCAAGCCTGGAGTTCAGTAACTGAAGTTTCTGCTGCGCCAACTCGTGCCGGACTTAGATCAACAACAACTGGAACCGCACCAAATAAACCAGCTCGCGCAGTTAAAGATATTCCAGTTGGTGAAGTTGAACGAACCTCAACTGGATTAGCCGAACTTGATCGAGTACTTGGCGGCGGATTAGTTGCCGGGCAATGTGTACTTCTTGCTGGTGAACCTGGTGTTGGTAAATCAACTTTGCTTTTAGAAGCTGCGGATAAATTTGCAAAGAATGGCAAGAAAGTTCTTTACGTTTCAGGCGAAGAATCTTCCGAGCAAATCAGCATCAGAGCAAAACGCATTGGTACAAAATCATCAACTCTTTTGATCGCCGATGAAACCGATCTGGCGGTATTGTTGGGCCACGTCGAACAAGTTGATCCAGACTTACTTGTTGTTGACAGTGTTCAAACAATTGCTTCAACTGAATTAGATGGCCGCGCAGGTGGCGTAGCTCAGGTTCATGAAGTTACCCAAGTATTAACTCGCGCTGCTAAAAGCCGCCGGATGCCACTTCTTTTAATTGGCCAATCAACAAGAGATAACTCAGTTGCTGGGCCAAGATCCCTAGAACATTTAGTTGATACGGTTCTGACTTTTGAAGGTGACCGAAGTACTCCCCTTCGATTACTTCGAGCAAATAAAAATCGCTATGGTCCAGCTGATGAAGTTGCTTGTTTTGAACAAGCCGATGACGGCCTTCGTGAGGTCAGTGATCCATCTGCATTATTTAGATCCCAGCGCGACCTGGCAGTTCCAGGTACTTGCATCACAATCACCATGGAGGGTCGCCGCGCACTTTTAGTCGAGGTGCAGGCGCTAACCACTGTTAGTCCCGGAAACAATCCAATTAGGCGAACTTCTGGATTGGATAACTCAAGAGCTGCAATGCTGATTGCCGTAACTGAGCGAGCTGGCCGATTAAAACTGTGGGATAAAGATGTCTTTCTTTCAACAGTTGCTGGAGCAAAGATTTCTGATCCGGGAGCGGACCTCGGCATGTGCCTATCGATTGCAAGTGCTGTTACTGACAAAGCTTTGCCTATTGATTTAGTTGCAATCGGTGAAGTTGCCCTAAGCGGCGACATTAGGCCAGTTCCTGGGATTAATCAGCGTCTAACTGAGGCTGCCCGACTTGGTTTTGTTACTGCATTAGTTCCAAAAGGAACAAAGCTGCCAGCAAGTATTAAAGGTTTGAAATTGGTCGAGGTTGATAATTTAACGTCTGCACTTGCGCGCTTTAATCGCTAATTACAAAACGTAGCCCATCGCTATTTTTGCTGATGTTGCGGGCGTGAGCCCAATAAGTTCCAGCCGTTGCTTTGTTGTGTTTCACACAACCTTTTGAAGTTTGTGTGCCATTAAAAGTCGCCGAAATTGTTAATTTTTGATTTGGGCTAAGCGTTCTAACATCACTTGCCGTACTTGGATTGCAATGATCGGTTGACCAAATTAATGCCGGACCTGAAATGATTGTGATCTCATTTGCGCCGCTACCCACATCTCGCAAACAATCAGTTGTTCCAACGTTTGTGATTGTCATCGAAATTTTTATTTCTTGATTAACTTTTGGATCTATCGGATTAATCGCGACCACAACTGAGATTTGTTCATCAGTGCAATCAGTAACTGTCGCACCACTAGTTGTTGCACTCGGGGTTGCTAGAGCACTTTGAGATTCAGTTGGAATGACTGTTGGCATTACCGATTGACTTGGTGCTGGCAATGCTGATGTGCTTGCAACAGGCTGTTCGTCATTGCCGTTAAGTAGCGAAAAAATTAAAAGCAGTGTGGTGAAAATCGCACCTACTAATAGGGCGCGTCTGAACCAATAAACCCGCGGATTTTTGGGGCCAACTGGATGAATGACGCCAGACACATAAATAAGGTAACCACTGGCCCTGAACGATTTTGGGTAGGCGCGATTAAGTAGGCGAAAATTACTTAATTAAGGCTTCGATTTGGCCAACAGGTTTCCCAGCGCCTAGTAATACTTGGCTTGATAGTTGGCGATCAACTTCAGCGGAAACTACATTCAAAATATTTTTCAAAATCGAATTAGCAACCACAATTCGTGCGCGATCGGCGCCATCATCAATTTTTAGTGCAAGCGCACGACCATCACCAAGACCAATAGCGTAAACGCCTTCGGCCCCATCTTTGGCAAGTAATCCTGGAACACCTTGCATCAACTTTGTGACATCGCGTCTTGTCCCACCTAAGAACTGCGGATTACTTCTAATGGCATCTGCAATTTTTTT
>JBEGOT010000133.1:0-2582 GCA_041181865.1 Actinomycetota bacterium
CATCACCATGATTACCACTCCAAATCAAATAATCGAAAATGGAAATGTGGCTTGGACAAGTGAAGCTGACGAAATGTGGAAGGCGATGGCCAATGATTCAATCTGGCCGCCAGTCGCAGCAACTCCTATGCCGACACCTACAGTTACCGCAACTCCACTTCCAGCACCGAGTGAAGTTACAGTTTTAGTTTTGAATGGGACTTCAACATCGGGCAAGGCAAGATCTGTATCGACAACCTTGAAATCGCTTGGATTTACTGTTTCTGACTATGGGAACTCAAATTCACGTCTGAATGCAACTGAAATTCGGTATCCATTAGCAAATAGAACTATGGCTGAGGCTTTGAAGACAGCAATTGGATTTGGAAGTCTGGTCCCAGATCAAACAATTACAAGTGGGATAAATTTATTAATTGGTAAAGATTGGCCAGAAGTTCTTAATGTTTCTTCCGCGACTCCAACTCCTTCAGAAATCGCTACTCCTTTGGCTACTCCAAGTCCGATTCCAACAGTAACCACTCCATCGGTATCCGCAGCTGATGCTGGGTGTCTGAATTTAAGTTAAGAAAGTTAATTCTTAAAATACTTTCCAACTAGGAAACCTAGTCCCCAAGTAAGTTGCATTGTTGGAAGTACTATCGGTAATAAATAAGTTCCCTCTTTGGCTTTTTTTGCCAAAGAAATTGTCGAAAGTATTGTGAAAGCAAAATAAGCAAGTGCCGGAAAAAATCCGAGTATCGCTAAGCTATCCCTCTGTACTCCATAAACCCCAAACGCAGTTCCCAAGCCAAGTCCAATTACTGCAGTGGGCGGAACTAGATAGCGGAGGGCAGATTTTCTTTTAACAGTTTCAGGATGTGTTCGCATAACTTCTCTACGCCAAGTTCCATATTGGAAATACTGTTTAGCAAGTTTGAACAGGTTGGGACGAGGTCGGTAAGTAACAACGAGATGGGGATTGAACCAAACTTTCCCACCCGTACTTCTAATGCGATGGTTCATCTCCCAGTCTTGAGCTCTAGTAAATTTTGAATCAAATCCTCCGACGCGATTTAATGCTTCTCGCTTAAAAACACCAAGATAAACACTTTCGGCAGGGCCTTCCTGTCCGCCCGTATGAAATGGCGCTCCCCCAACTCCAAGTTTGGATGTCATTGCAGCGGCAACAGCTTTTTCAAACTTGGTTTTCCCTTGGGCAGCCATAATTCCACCAACATTATCTGCGCCAGTACCTTGTAAGGTCTCAACAGCAGTCTCTATGTATCCGGATGAAAGTTCAGAATGAGCATCAACGCGAACAATGATTTCTTCTTTGCAATTTGCAATTGCTAAATTAAGGCTCTCTGCTGTTCTTCCAGTCGGACTTTCGACAAGAACTACAGATTTGAACTTGTTGGATATTTTTTTTGCAAGCTGATTTGTGCCATCCCTTGATGGGCCTAAAGCTAAAACTAAAGAGATTGAGCCTGGATAATTTTGAGCAAATACTGCTTCTACGGCAGCCTCTAAATAATTTTCTTCATTGAGTACGGGCATAATTACTGCTACATCAGGCCAATTGCTCATAAGTACACGTTACCGACTCCTGTAACCTTATTTAGTAACCAACAAGTTGAGGGAAAATGGCCAAAATAGCAGTTATCGGTACTGGTTACGTAGGCTTAACTACTTCTATTGGACTTGCATCACTTGGTCATGAAGTTACGGGTTTTGACATTGATTCAACCAAGATCAATTCCCTATCAAGTGGAAAACTTCCTATTTTCGAACCAGGCTTAGAAAGAATTCTGATTGAAGTCCTTAAATCTAAAAACCTAGTAGCGACAACAGATTTAAATGAGGCCGTGAGCTGTGCTGAATTTATTTTCACATGTGTTCCAACCCCACAAGATGAAGATGGTTCTGCTGACTTAAGTTACGTGATTGCGGCAAGCAAGGAAATGCGGAACTTCTTAAAGTCCGGCGCCATTGTTATTACTAAGTCAACGGTGCCCGTTGGATCTGCACAGCTAGTCGAATTAGCAATTAACCGAGATGACGTATTTGTTGCGTCTAATCCGGAATTTCTTCGAGAAGGTTCAGCGGTTTTTGATTTCCAGCACCCAGATCGAATTGTTGTTGGTGCTCGAAATGAACAGGTTGCACAACGCGTTATGTCACTTTATGAAAAAATTGACTGCCCAAAAATGCTTACAAGCCAGCCTGCTGCTGAATTAATTAAGTACGCATCAAATTCATTTCTAGCAATAAAGCTTTCATTCGTTAACGATGTAGCTGCATTATGTGAATCTGCTGGAGCAGATCCGATTGAAGTTATGCACGGCATGGGTCTTGATACGCGAATTGGAAACAGATTCTTGCAACCAGGACCAGGTTGGGGTGGAAGTTGTTTTCCAAAAGACACTCGGGCTCTTGCTTCGATTGCAAACGACTTTGGCGTGCAGATGCCATTAATTAATGCTGCCATAGCTAGCAATGAGACCGCTCATAAACGTGTAGCAGACAGACTTATGCACGCACTTGGTGGATCACTTGTTGATAAAACAATCGCAGTACTAGGAGTAACTTTTAAGGCAAATACG
>JBEGOT010000134.1:0-7920 GCA_041181865.1 Actinomycetota bacterium
ATCGACTGCCAACCATCACTTGGTTTGCTAACGGTTAACGCGCTAACTGCATCTAATGGCGTAATCATTCCAATGGAATGTGAATTCTTCGCACTACGCGGCGTTGAAATGCTTCGCGACACAATCGGCAAAGTTCAAGAACGCCTAAATGACAAACTTTCAATCGATGGCGTACTTGCCACCATGGTTGATTCACGTACTAACCACACCCGCGAAACAATTGGGGCAGTTCTAGACATGTTCGGCGACTCTGTTTTCCACACAACAGTTAGCCGCACAGTTAAGTTCCCAGAAACCACTAAAGCGGGCGTTTCTATCATCGAACAAGCCCCGACTTCATCTGGCGCTGTTGCATATCGCAATATGGCTTGGGAACTTGTTCAAAGATTAGAAAAGAAGGGTGCAGTCGCACACTAATGACTACCACGGCTGCGGCCGATGAAGTCGACTCATTCGTTGTTCAACTCGACGAATTTCAAGGACCGTTTGATGTCCTGTTGTCGCTTATCGCCAAACATCGGTTAGATGTCACCGCACTTGCGCTGCACACTGTCACCGATGACTTCATCAAATACATCAAAGAACGTGGTGACCAGTGGTCACTTGATGAAGCAACTGAATTCTTAGTAATCGCAGCCACCCTTTTAGATCTAAAAGCCGCGCGCCTTCTTCCTGGTGGGGAAGTTGAAGACGAAGAAGATATCGCAATCCTTGAAGCCCGCGACTTACTTCTTGCACGCCTCTTGCAATACCGCGCATTCAAAGAAATGTCGGCTGACTTTAAACACCGCTTGGCAACAGCTGGTCGCATGCGCCCAAGAACTGTTGGTCTTGATGAGCGATTCCAAAAACTTCTTCCTGAAGTTCAGATCAACTTAAGCCCTGATGATTTTGCTAACTTAGCTGCTCGTGCTTTGGAGCCAAAACTTCCTGAAGTTATTTCAATTGCCCACATTCACGCCGCCAAAGTTTCAGTACGTGAACAAGCTGCGATCATCGTTGAACGCCTTCGCCGCATGGGCCAGGCAACATTCCGTCAGTTAACAACAGATTGCGACACCACATTATTAATTGTGGCTCGCTTTTTAGCGCTGCTTGAAATTTATCGCGATGGAAACATCATGTTTGATCAACCAGTTCCACTTGGTGAACTTTATGTTCGTTGGGTTGGCAGTGAAACTGGATCAGGAATTCGCGATGACATGGATGAATTCGACACAACAATCGATGAACTTGAAGTGCAGGAAGTGCAAGAATTTCGCGATGCAGCTGATTGGGTAGCGCAGAATGGATCAGAAAATGAATAGTGAGAATAATTCTGAGATGAATCCAGAAGACATGGAATCACAAAACTTGAATTCCGAAAAGATCAATCTCGATGATTTCAACATCGAGCCATTCGACATCGAAGCATTCCAAGAAGAAGTGGCAGAACTTGCCCAAGAGACTGTTGTTGAGGTTGCGGTCACAACAACAGTTGAACCAATTGAACTTGAAGATGGCGAACTAGCCACCGAAGAAGAAACAGATGATGGTATTTCTCTTGGCGCACCAAATCTTGCCGCAGCACTTGAAGCCCTGATTTTGGTTGCTGAAGAACCGATGCAAGTTTCAACTCTGGCAACTCTTACCCGCACACCAGAAGATCAAGTAATTAAAACTTTGCATGACTTATCGCAAGAATATGCAATCCAGGGTCGTGGCTTTGACCTTCGCGAAGTTGGTGGCGGTTGGCGGTTCTGGACTCGCGATAACTGCAGCCAAGTTGTTGAACGTTTCGTTCTAGACGGTCAACATGGACGCTTAAGCCAGGCAGCTCTTGAGACGCTTGCCGTGGTTGCTTACCGTCAGCCAGTTACTCGTGGTCGCATCACTGCAATTCGCGGCGTGAACGTTGATGGCGTTGTTCGCACGCTTACAACTCGTGGCCTCATTGAAGAAAGCGGTCACGATCATGAAACTGGCGCGCACCTTTACCGAACAACACCATATTTCTTAGAACGCCTTGGCTTGAAATCACTCGATGAACTTCCACCGATTGCCCAGCACTTACCGATGCCAGACACTGTTGAAGAAGTGCTGGATGAAGTAACTAGCGGTAGTAATTAACGGCCGAAATTAAACTAGGCTCTTATTCATGAGTGAACTCGAAGGGATTCGACTTCAAAAAGTTCTAGCCCAGGCTGGACTTGGGTCGCGTCGCAAATGCGAAGAATTTATTACAGCTGGCCGCGTTACGGTCAATGGCGAAGTCATGGATGAACTGGGAACCAGAGTTAATCCAGATGTTGACGTTATCCACGTTGATGGGGTTCGTATTGCCCAAACCAGCGGTCATGTTGTGGTTGCCCTAAATAAACCCCGCGGCGTGGTTAGTTCCATGGCCGATGAACATGGCCGTGAATGTGTTGGCGATTTAGTTGCGCAATTCCCAGAGCGGTTATTCCATGTGGGGCGCTTGGATGCGGAAACTGAAGGCTTGATTCTTTTAACCAACGATGGGGAATTAAGCCAGCGCTTAAGCCACCCAACTCATGGAATCGTGAAGACTTATTACGCCAAAGTTGAAGGCAAAGTCAGTAAAGAGACGATCGCCCAGATAAAAAATGGCTTTCCAATTGATGGCACAGATGTTGCGGTAACTGAGTGTTTGCTGATGGATTCAAATAACAAGACTTCAATTATTGAAATCTCAATCCACGAGGGCCGCAATCGCATTCTTCGTCGACTATTTGATGAAGTTGGCCACCCAGTAATCGATTTAGTGCGCACCCAAGTTGGGCCAGTGAAACTTGGCCAACTAAAAAGTGGTCACTTACGAGAACTGACCAACAAAGAGTTGGGGAAACTATATAGCTCTGTTGGGCTCTAAGATTTAAGGCATGGCACTTAGAGCAATCCGCGGCGCAACTTGCTTAACCAAGGATGACGCGGCTGAAATGACAGAGGCAGTTGTTGAACTGCTTTCTAGCATGCTTGAAAAAAATGGCCTAACTACAGATCACTTGGTCAGCATTCTTTTCACTGCCACCCCTGATCTGCATTCAACTTTCCCAGCGTCGGCTGCCCGCAAATTAGACATTGCAGATGTGCCAGTGATCTGCGCTCAAGAACTTGATATCAATGGCGCCCTTGGCAAAGTTGTTCGCGTGCTAGCTCATGTTGATACTGACCTTGCCCGCAAAGACATTAAACACATCTACCTACGTGGCGCTGAAGTATTGCGCCAAGACATCGCCCAATAAAAGGTATTTAAAAGATGTCAAAGGGTAAACCAACCACATTAGTTATTGGTGCCGGTCTAATCGGCACCTCAATTGCCATGGGCTTAGTTAAAGCTGGCTACACAGTATTTATAGATGACACCGATCCACATGCCATAGATATTGCAACCACCAGAAGTGGTGCTAAAAAACTTGGCAGTGAATCAATTGATTTAGTTGTTGTGGCTACGCCACCTAGCAAAGTTGCTGATGTTATGCGCGCAGCCGTTAGTGCGCATCCAACCGCGGTGGTAACAGATGTTGCCAGCGTTAAGGGAACAATCCTTGGCGCTCTTGCAACTCTTGATCAGGAGCAACTTGAACGCATTGTTGGTGGCCACCCGATGGCAGGTCGAGAAGTAAGCGGCGCAACTGCGGCGCAGAATAATTTATTTGTTGACCGGTCATGGGTCGTCACCAAACTGCCAAAGACAACTCAAAGTTCAATCGACTTAGTTAAGCAAATGATTTCAGATTTGGGCGCTTTGCCAATTGATCGAGAGATCGCAGATCATGACTTAGCGGTTGCCTTAATCTCGCACACTCCACAAGTTGTCGCATCTGTTCTAGCTGGCGTATTAAATGAAGCCAACAAAGAACACATCGCACTTGCTGGCCAAGGACTTCGCGACACAATCCGCATCGCATCAGCTGATGCCAAATTATGGACCGACATTTTGGCAAACAATGCGGCCAATGTTTCCGATCAGGTTTCCAAAGTTGCCAAGCACTTAGAAGAAATTGCCAAGGCGATTAAAGAAGAAAAGCTATCTGCCATTAGTGACATGCTCGATCGAGGTGCTAAAGGTCGCGATTTACTTCCAGGTAAACATGGATCAGCCAACAAGCAAGATAGTTTGATCGTTGTTCGAGTTGAAGATAAGCCAGGTGAACTTGCACGTTTGTTTAATGTGGCAGCTTCGGCAAATGTGAACTTAGAAGATGTGCGCATAGATCACTCACTTGGTCGCATGACTGGCTTGGTTGAATTAACTGTTGGCCAGGATAAACGCGATGCATTAGTTGGCGCGTTAACTACTGCTGACTTTGTAGTTGTTAATTAATTACTAAGCGCTAAGCGCACAAAATAAGTAAAAACCTAATTAACGCCTAGACTAGAGGGCGTGTCCAGTGCCAATAGCGAATCAAAGAATTCAAATAAATTGATCATCGCTATTGATGGCCCAAGTGGATCAGGTAAATCTTCAGTTGCCAAAGCCGTAGCAATGCAGCTTGGCCTTTCATACCTCGATACTGGCGCTATGTACCGAGCGATGACTTGGTGGGTACTAGAAAAAGGTGTTGACCCAATTGATGGGGAAATGGTTTTCGATGTTGCAAAAGTAGCAAAGATCATTCCTGGCACAGATCCAACTAAGCCAACAATTCATGTTGGTGATATTGATGTTTCTAGCCCAATCCGAGAAGACTTAGTAACTGGTGCAGTCAGTGCAGTGAGTGCGGTCCCTGAAGTTCGCCAGTTACTTGTTGCCTTGCAGCGAGAGATTTCAAAGAATGCGCCTAAGGGCATTGTGGTTGAAGGACGCGATATTGGTTCTGTTGTTCTGCCAGATGCCAGTTTGAAACTTTATATAACTGCTGACCCGCAGGCTAGGGCTGCTCGACGTGCTGCTGAGAACGGCCAAGATGTAAGCGCAACTCAAGAAAAACTAGTTAAGCGTGACCAGGCAGATAGTACCCGCAAAGTGTCACCTCTTGAGATGGCACCTGATGCCACACTTCTTGACACCACCCACATGAACTTAGATGAAGTTGTCGATCATGTATTAGGTCTAATCAAAGGTTTAACTGATGACAACTAATGATGACGACTTTATTTATCAACCTCTGGGTACTGACGCTGAAATCGATGACTCAGTTGAGATTCCTGAAAACATCGAAGATCTAGATGAAGCAGCTTACGAACAATTACTTGCCCAGCTAGGTGTTACCAATGAAGAAGTCGAAGAGTTTTTAAGTGAACCAGAACTATTGCCAGTTGTGGCAGTGGTTGGCCGGCCAAACGTTGGTAAATCAACCTTGGTTAACCGACTAATCGGCAGACGCGAAGCTGTTGTTGAAGACGTTCCTGGCGTTACCCGTGACCGCGTTCGCTATGAAGCTGAGTGGAATGGCAAATCATTTATTGTCGTTGACACTGGCGGCTGGGAAAAAGATGCCCATGGCATGGGCGAGCAGATTTCCGCCCAAGCAGAGCGCGCAATCACATCAAGTGACGTTGTTGTGTTCGTGGTTGATGCAACAGTTGGTGCAACTGGCAGCGAAGAGGCCATGGTTCGAGTGCTTCGCAAAGCGAAAGTTCCAGTCATTTTGGTTGCCAACAAAGTTGATGATGAACGAACTGAACTTGAAGTTAGCCAGCTGTGGTCTCTTGGCCTAGGTGAACCTTATCCAGTTTCAGCTTTGCACGGCCGCGGGTCAGGTGACTTACTTGATGAAATTATTAAGCGTTTTCCAGAAGAGGGCTCAATGCAAGCCCGTCCACGTGGCCCACGTCGAGTTGCCCTTCTAGGCAAACCAAACGTTGGTAAATCAAGTTTGCTAAATGCCCTTGCTGGCGAATCTCGTTCAGTTGTTTCCAGTGTTGCTGGAACAACCGTTGATCCAGTGGATGAATTAATTACTTTGGGTGACCAAGAATGGATCTTTGTTGATACCGCTGGTATTCGAAAGAAAGTTAAGCAGGCAAGTGGTCATGAGTTTTACGCCACGCTTCGCACCAAATCAGCACTTGATAAGGCCGATGTTGCCGTAGTACTGCTAGATGCCAGCGAACCAATGACTGAACAAGATCTGCGCATTATTTCGATGGTGGTTGAATCGGGTCGAGCGCTAGTTATTGCCTTCAATAAGTGGGATCTACTAGATGATGAACGCCGCTTTTATCTTGAAAAAGAAATTGATCGCCAGCTAGTTCAAGTGGGCTGGGCACCGCGAATTAACTTCAGTGCAAAAACTGGCTGGCATAAAGACCGTTTGGTCCCTGCGCTAAACGCAGCTCTTGAAGGCTGGGAAACACGTGTGCCAACTGGTCAACTAAATGCTTTCTTGTCTGAAATTGTTGCCGGACACCCGCACCCAGTTCGTGGTGGTAAGCAGCCAAAGATTTTGTTTGGCACTCAAGCTAGTGTGGCCCCTCCAGTATTTATATTGTTCACATCTGGCTTTATCGAGGCTGGATACCGGCGCTTTGTGGAGCGCAGATTCCGCGAACAGTTTGGCTTTGTTGGTTCACCAATAATCATTAACCTTCGAATTCGTGAGCGGCGCAGAAGGTAAAGTAAACGTTTATCGCGGGCTGTAGCGCAGTTTGGTAGCGCACTTCGCTGGGGGTGAAGGGGTCGCAAGTTCAAATCTTGTCAGCCCGACTGGTCTGGTATTTAGTCTGACTTTTCGAATTTCCTCACCTTTTACTCGAGAATTCTTCTTGCGTTTAAACGTATTTGAACCGTTATATAGCCGTTATAGCCATAAATCACTAAGGAACTTGTAGGTAACGGGTTTATAACTAAGTGGCCAAATATGGCCTTAGGGCTAGCCATAGTTATGCAAATCAGGGTATTTTCATACCTGCCCGTTAACTAAATTAATGGGTTTCTTTCGAGAGGAAAATAAATGATCAAGCCGGTAAAAATCGGTGCCTTGGTTATTGCTTCTGCTCTTGCTCTAGCTGCCTGTGGTGGCTCAAGCGATAGCGGCAGTGGTGGCGGAAAGACACTTGTTATTGCAAGTGACCTTCCACTACAAGGCTCATCAGCTGATGCATCTGCATCAACTAACAACGTAATCAAGCTGTACCTAGAACAGATTGGCTACAAAGTTGGCGACTACACTATCGAATTCAAAGAATACGATAACTCAACAGCTGCTAAAGGTGCTTGGGACGATGCACAGTGTGCAAAGAACGCTCAAGATCACGTAGCTAACGCTGCTGAAGTTGCTGTTATGGGTACCTACAACTCAGGTTGTGCAAAAATCATCGTTCCTGTACTAAACCAGGCACCAGATGGTCCAATGCTTATGGTGTCTCACGCAAACACCAACCCTGGTCTAACAAAGACTTGGGATCCAGGCGAGCCTGACAAGTTCTACCCAACAGGCAAGCGTTCATACGCTCGCGTTGTTACTTCAGATGATTTCCAGGGTACAGCTGCTGCTCAGTACCTAGCCCAGGAAAAGAAGGTAACAAAGTGTGCTGTGCTTAACGACAACCAAACATACGGCCAAGGTCTAGCTAAAGCAGTTGTTGCTGAACTAACCAAGCAGGGTGTTGAAGTTGTAGTTGACGAAGCATGGGATGCAAAGCAGACCAGCTACACAGCTCAAATGCAAAAAGTTAAGGCTGCTGGCGCTGACTGTATTTACTTCTCAGGTATTTACGACAACAACGGTGGTCAACTAGTTAAGGACGCTGCAAAGGTTCTTGGCAAAGCAACTGCATTCGTAACAATGGCACCAGACGGTTTCACTGGATACCCTGATCTACAGGCACTTCCAGAAGCTGAAGGTCTATTACTTTCATTCACCGGTCTATCACAGGACGGCATTCTTGCTGCTGGTGGTAGTGCTGCTGATTTCGTGAAGGCATACGAGGCTAAGTACGGCGCAAAGCCAGTAGGTTCATTCTCAATCTACG
>JBEGOT010000135.1:0-7566 GCA_041181865.1 Actinomycetota bacterium
TCCTTTTTAGTTTGTTCTTAGTTAAATTTCTAACTACTTAACCGCACCACTTGAAATACCAGAGATGATGTGGCGTTGCAGGACGAAGTAGAAGATGATGATTGGAATAATCGCAAGTACTAGACCTGCCATAGCTTGGCCGTAGTTAGATGTATACATGCCGTAGAAAATGTAAGTTGAAAGTGGCAACGTTCTACTTTCGCGATACAAAACTAGCGATGGCAACAAGAAGTCATTCCAAATCCAAAGTGAATTGATAATGGCAACAGTTGCAGTCACTGGCGTTAACATCGGGAAAATAATCTTTCGGAAAATCTTCATATCTGTTGCGCCATCTAACATTGCAGCTTCATCTAATTCATAAGGGATGTTTGAGATAAACCCGTGATACAAGAAGGTCGACATCGCAACACCAAAGCCGATGTAGAAAAAGACCAGGCCATGTTTACTAAGCATGTTTAGGTTTGCTAGCGGACCTTTAGTTCCAAATAACCCCATGAACGGAATCATTAAAGACTGGAACGGCACGATCATTGAAGCAACCAAAATCAAAAATGTTACTTTTGAAAATCTGGTCTGCCGGCGAGCCAAGTAATACGCAAGCAATGAAGAAACCATGATGATTAAGACCACACTTAAGACCGTGATCAAAAATGAGTTAGTCAACGCTTGCAAATAATTCATTTTCTTTGCCGCGATTTGGAAGTTCTCAACTTCCCAAGTTTTTGGCATAGAAAGAGGGTTCTTTAAGATTTCTGTCTTTTTCTTGAAAGCATTCAAAATAACCAAGAAAAATGGAATGGCATAAATAACAGATAACACTGCGCCAAATACGAATAAAACGACTTTGCCGACTTTCTTCCTGGTTTTCATCGCTGAACCTCCATTCGCTTGCTAATCGCCACTTGAGTAACAGCAACGGCCGCAATGATTAAGAACATGACTATTGCCTTGGCTTGGCCGGTGGCAAAGTTACCGAAATCGAATGCCTCGGTAACTACGTGCATCGAAACGAGTTCTGTTGACCGGTATGGTCCACCGCCAGTTAGAGCCAAGTTGATGTCATAAGCCATAAATGCGTTGCGGATGGTTAAGAAAACTGAAATTGTGAAAGCTGAAACCATTAATGGCATCTTGATGCTAATAAGAGTGCGAAATGGCGAGGCACCATCGATTTTGGCGGCCTCAAGAACATCATTTTCGATACTCATTAAGCCAGTTACATAAATAATCATCATGTACCCAGACATCTGCCAAACGGTAACAATAATTAGTGCCCAGAAAGCTTTTGTTGGATCAATTAGCCATGATTCCTGGAAAAATGGAAGATCGTAATTCTTACTGATACTAAGTAGTGCTCGGCCGAAAATAAACTGCCAAATCACACCAAGAATCACGCCACCAATTAAGTTCGGAACGAAGAAAAATGTTCTAAATAAATTAACTCCGCGCATTTTTACGGTTACTAAAAGCGCTAAACCAAAACCAATTAAATTAACTAAAACTGTGGAAACGATTACGAACATAAACGTAAATCGCATGGTGTGCCAGAAAGTGGCATCGGTTAATGCTTCTTGAAAATTGGTTGTGCCAACAAACTTTGTGTATTTAAAACCATTCCAGTCGGTAAAAGCACTAATTACACCTTGGATAAACGGGATAACTAAAACAAGAGTAAAAATACTTAACGGAATCAGAGCAAATTCAAAGAATCGTTTGGCTTCTCGCCTATTAATTTGCATCTTTTAACTCCAACTTTAAAAAGAGTATTGAAAATCCTGTGGCCTAATAGGTTTTCACCTACTAGGCCACAGGCGATTTATTTCATCTTATTCGCGACTAGCGACTTAACGCCAGGACTTTGTTGAACCTTTCCAGTCTGCTTGGTAAGCAGCTGCAAAGCCTTCGCGATCGATCTTGCCTGTGATGTACTTCTGGCCAGATGCACCGTAAGCCAATTGGCCTGGTTCAGCTGGGTAGTAGCTGTTCATCCATTCAAGAGTCTTTCCTGCTGCGATGTAGTCAGCAATTTCCTTAGCCATGTATGTGGCTGGAGAAACTGTGAATCCACTGTAAACAGGGATGAATGACATGTTGTCTTCACCGATTGGACCTGCGTAGTGCATTTGACCTTCTGGTGTGGTGATTAACCAGGTTAGGAAGTCAATAGCGCCAGCACGTTCTTCTGGTGTTGATTGTTCTTCATCAATGATGAAGTAGAACGGAACACCAACAGAGATGCTGTCGTTACCGTAAGCACCGGCTTCGTTGCTGATTGGTAGTGGCATTACACCAAATGAACCATCAGGTGTGGTCTGTAGCAGGTTAGGTTCTGCCCAGTTACCCATGAACCAGAAACCAACGTTGCCTTCAGCTAGGTCAAGTACAGCGCTGTCGTATTCATCGTCAGCGATGCTCTTGCCACCATTGATGTCGTATTCCTTCATTAGATCGAAAGCATCTAGCCAGTTGTTCCACTGTGCATCAGCTGTTAGATCGTAAGTACCGTCAGCTAGGCCATCAAATACCTGGAAACGTGCTTCGCGATCGTTAGACACTGTTGCGTGGTAGATGTTGGTTAAGTGAGCACCAAGTGACCACCAAAGACCAGAGAAGTGAATTGCACTACGTCCGGTTGCTTCAACAGCATCGAATGCTGCCTTTAGGTCATCACGAGTCTTGATTGCTGCTGGATCAACACCAGCTTCATCAAGTACTGCCTTGTTGTATAGCAGACCGAAAGCTTCAGCAGTTACTGGAATACCAACTTGCTTGCCCTTGATGTTTGCAGCTTGAAGTGTTCCTGCTGCAGCAAGGCCAGCTAGTTCAGTACCTGTCCAGTCCATTACTTTGTCAGCCATGTCAGGAAGTTCCTGAAGTGTTGTCATAAGTACTGGAGCTTCGCCAGCAGCGTACATTGGAGTTACGCCACCTAGGAATGAATCTGCATCGTTAGCAACTGACACGATTGTGTAACAGTCTTGTGATGCGTTGTAGTCTTCAGTAGCTGCTAAGAACTGATCCTGGATTTCAACCTTGATAGTGCCAAGCATGGTCACTTCGGTTTTAGTTTCACAGGAAGCCGCAGCTTCTTCGCCACTATCGCTGGAACCACATGCTGTTAGCGCAAGCGCTAACGAAGCAGCAGCCGCAGCGGCGGTTAGCTTTTTAATCATTTTTCTCCTATGTATACATGTGGAGAATTCTCGGCCAATTGTGTCAGCCGATAACCTCTCGATTAGAAATCTAGTTAATAAATAAGGCCAGAAAAACCAAATATGGGCATTGTTAAGGATTCGAGATTGTTTCATGTAACTAATGAAACTCATTGATTTCAGGGGTTTTGAGGTATTACCTAGTTGTCTGAAACAAAGGTAATCAAAAACTGCAAGAAATCAGACCCTTGGCACTATTCCTAGTTGCCTATCGGCAGTGACTGCGATCGGATCGCATAGTTCGCCCACAAATTTCCCATCAACTTCGTTAATAAAGCCCATCAGGTACCAAATGCCATCTGGCCCCTGGATTAACCGACCGGCATAAATTAATTGCTCGGTAAATGGCAATGCTTTTGTGAAATCAACATTCTCAATCTTTTCATCAACCACAACTGAATAAGTTGTGTCGATTTTGCCAAAACGTTTCACATTCTCGTCGCTAAGTTCTCGCCAACCGCAACAGAAAAGCAAAATCGGAACTCCATCAACTATTTCGTATTGAAATACTTCCATCTGCCCAAAACCTTGATCAGGTTTTGAAAGTGGAGATACAACTTTCCAATCTTTTAAGTTTTCGCTTGTGGCATGGCCGATCACACCACGAGTTTTTGGATTCCCATCTTTACTTCTAGCAGTAATAAGCATGTGCCAAGTTTTTTCATTTGGATATCGAAATACCCAAGGATCGCGCCAAGCTTGGTCACCCCAAACATTCAGATCAATAAGTTCATACCAATTACCATCGGCTTCAACTAATGCATCTGTTGAAACTTTTTCCCAAGTAATTAAGTCACTAGATGTTGCGGCACCAATTCGTTGAAGTAAGCCACCATCTTCACGAGATGAGCCGGTATAAAACATCCACCACTTACCGTTGTCATCTTTAATTACGCTTCCGGTCCATGTGGTCCACGAATCAAATGCCGGATCATCAGATGGTGTTAGCGCGTCAGCGACAACTTCCCAGTTTTTTAAATCTTTAGATATCGCATGGCCAACTGAAGGATTTCGGTGGCGGCGATTTGGATCAACTAATCCACGAGAAGCACACAGATAAAACGCGTGATAGGTGTCGCCATCTTTGACATACCAACTGTCCCAAATCCAACGATCAGGTAATTTCAGCGCCACTTCACTTCTCCGCAATTAAACAGTCGGTTAAATCTTATGGTGCTTCTAAACCAGTAAAGTGAACTTATGCGCATTGCAGTTGGTTCAGATCACGCTGGGTTTCATTTAAAGAACACACTTCGTGATTGGCTTTTAAGTGAAGGCCATGAAGTTGAAGATGTTGGCACATTCACCGCCGAACGCGCGGACTATCCATTATTTGGCGCTGCAGCTGCCGCCAAAGTTGCCAATGGCGATGCTGACTTTGGCGTTGTCGTTTGTGGCAGTGGCCAGGGTATTTGCATGGCAGCTAATAAAGTTGCCGGCATTCGCGCTGGTGTTATTCGCGACGAACAAGATGCGCAGATGTCCAGGGCACACAACAATGCCAACGTGGCTTGTTTCGGTGAACGTGTTACCAACCCAGAGGTTGCAATCAATGCGCTTCGAGTTTTCCTGGCAACTGAATTTGAAGGTGGACGTCACCAGGCCCGCGTTGAATTACTCGGCGAATTAGATAAGTAATTAAGCGGTAATTAATTTATGTCGCGCTTTGGCGTAACAATTAAGCAAGCACCAATCAAAATCACGCCATAGGCCAGTAGCAGTAAAGCTGACTGGTTTCGTGGCAAATATTCTTGGCCATTCATAATCGCAGTCACTCCAAATAGTCCGTTAACCGCGCCACCTGGTAGCCACTTACCTAGATCAGGTGTGAAGACAACCATCAACCGTTCAAAAATAAAGATCCAGCCAAAAGTTGCAGCAACGCCAACTAATTGATTTCGAACTAGCGATCCAAAAGCAATGCCAAGCATCGTATAAATAGAGAAAGCGGCAACTGTGGCGATTCCAATTTCGAGCAAGCTTGACCCGGTAACTTCAGCGTGGGTTTTGCCACTAACTGCGGCCGAAGTTGCAACATAGGCAATTCCAAAAGATGCCAATCCAACTAATGCGCCAATGATCGCATGCACGGCAAGCTTAGCAACTAAAACATGTGATCGCTTTGGCACAACTAAGTAAGTGTGATCAACAGTGCCGTAACGATATTCAGCAGTTGCACCAACCACGCCAAGGATCAATGCCAGTGCAACACCTGTTGCGCTTCCGCCATAAAGCAGATTCATTAATCTGACATCTTCAAGTGTTGGAATACCAAGAGTCCCTGCAATTTGGGCATAACCAAACACAGTCATCCCGGTGAATACAAAAGCCGCAAGAACTATGCCGATCCATGTTCTTGTAGTGAAAACTTTGTACCACTCAGCACGCATTTGTCTAAACATTGCGGTCACCTGTTAGTTCTAGGAAAACTTGTTCAAGATCCAAAAGTTCTTCACTTAGTTCGTGTAATTCAATGTTGTTAGTGAATGCAAAGTTTCCAACTATGGCAAGTGAAGTGTCATAGATCGAAACTCGATCACCAGAAAAATTAACTTGGCCGCCAGTAAACGCATTGAACTTTTCAGGCGTTGGGGTTACAACATGAATAACTGGTCTGGTGTCTTCAATTAATTCTTGAAGTGCGCACTCTTTAACTTTTTTCCCTTTAGCGATAATGACTACATCATCAACCGTTTGCTGAACTTCAGATAGAACGTGCGAAGACAAAAGAATGGTTTTGCCTTGTGCTGCCAAGTTGCGCAGTAAGTGACGAACTTCAACAATGCCTTCAGGATCTAAACCGTTTACTGGTTCATCCAGTATTAATACTTCTGGGTCCCCTAATAATGCTGTTGCAAGTGACAAACGTTGTTTCATGCCAGTGCTAAAAGAGCCGGCTTTGCGATTTTTCGCATTTGTTAAGCCAACAAGTTCTAGAACTTCTTCTATTCGTTTTTCATCAATTCCAGCTGCGGTTGCAAAAACAAGTAAATGTTTATAGGACGAGCGCCCTGGATGTAATCCAGTGAAGCCTAGTGAAACCCCAACAAGTTTTGCTGGATCGGTTAAGTCTGAATATTTCTTGCCATTGAATGTTGCCTCGCCACTTGATGGTGTTACTAGCTCTAGTAAGCACCGAAGTGAAGTAGTTTTACCTGCGCCGTTTGGTCCAAGAAAACCAGTTACGCGCCCTGGCTTTGCCACAAAAGATAATTCGGTTACGGCGTGAATTTCTTCCTTTCCGCGGCTAAATACTTTGGAAAGGTTTTTAACTTCTACTAGCATGCCTTGGCCGGCAGTCATAGTTACCTAGTTTCTTTAAGGTCTTTATTTATGGAGCCCCCTGTCCGGATTGAACGGACGACCGCTCGCTTACAAGGCGAGTGCTCTACCACTGAGCTAAGGAGGCCTGGCCCAAAGCGTTATTTCGCGCAATAGCCGAACTACAGTCTAGGAAATACTTGGTTTTCCTCAAAATCTGGAAAGATTCCAAAAACCTTGAGAGAATAACGAAGTTACGCCAGTAACACCTTGGGGCTGCAATAGCCGCAAGACCTTTACAACGGATCGTCCGGCTCGTTCCAGCCGGTGAAGGAGAATGAAATGGCCTCTGTCGTATTCGAAAATGCGTCCAGGCTCTACCCAGGCGCATCTCGCCCAGCGGTAGACAAATTAAATCTAGAAATCAAAGACGGTGAATTCCTCGTCCTTGTTGGCCCATCAGGCTGCGGTAAATCAACCTCACTGCGCATGCTGGCTGGTCTTGAAGAAGTTAGTGATGGTCACATCCGTATTGGTGATCGTGACGTAACTGATGTTCCGCCTAAAGATCGTGACATCGCAATGGTGTTCCAGAACTATGCGCTATACCCACACATGACTGTTGAAGAAAATATGGGCTTTGCGCTAAAGATCGCAGGTGTTGATAAAGCTGAAATTCACCAACGTGTTCTTGAAGCTGCCAAGATCCTTGATCTTGAGCAATACCTAGAACGTAAACCAAAGGCACTCTCTGGTGGTCAGCGTCAGCGCGTGGCTATGGGCCGTGCGATTGTTCGTAACCCACAAGTGTTCTTAATGGATGAACCGCTATCAAACTTGGATGCAAAACTACGAGTCCAAACCCGCACTCAAATTGCCTCACTGCAACGTCGTCTAGGCGTAACAACTGTTTACGTAACACATGACCAGGTTGAAGCGATGACCATGGGTGATCGCGTAGCCGTACTTAAAGACGGATTATTAATGCAGGTTGATACTCCAACCAACCTTTATAACCATCCAAAGAATGCATTTGTGGCTGGCTTTATCGGTTCACCTTCAATGAATCTGCTTGACCTTAATTTTGATG
>JBEGOT010000136.1:0-6256 GCA_041181865.1 Actinomycetota bacterium
CGACCTGCTGGAATACCAGTCCAAGCAGCAACTACCTCGGCGATGTCATCGGCTGTTACTTCTTCTTTAACCATGGCAGAGCGTGCATTTGCTTGCGCGTTAACGGTTTCAAGTTCAGATGCAAGTTCAGGTAACTCTGCATACTGAATTCGACTTGCTCGCGCTAAATCACCATCGCGTAATGCGCGATCTGCTTCGCTGCGCAATTCATCAATGCGAACTTTGATTTCACCAACACGATCCAGGCCAGCTTTTTCTTGATCCCAGCGAGCACGAAGTGTCCTTAGCTCTTCTTCTTTATTGGCAAGGTCCTCGCGCAATTTACCCAAACGTTCAACTGATGCATCATCGGTTGATTTTGCAAGTGCAAGTTCTTCCATTCTCAAACGATCAACTTGGCGTTGTAATTGATCAATTTCCTCTGGTGAACTATCAATTTCCATACGCAATCTTGAAGCGGATTCATCAACCAAGTCGATTGCTTTATCTGGAAGGAATCGAGAAGTTATGTATCGATCTGAAAGTGCAGCTGCAGCGACAAGTGCTGAGTCAGCAATATTCACCTTGTGGTGTGATTCATACTTCTCTTTTAATCCACGAAGAATTGTGATTGTGTCTTCAACACTTGGTTCACCAACTAATACTTGCTGGAAACGCCGCTCTAAAGCTGGATCTTTTTCAATGTATTCGCGGTATTCATCAAGTGTGGTTGCGCCAACTAAACGTAATTCGCCACGAGCAAGCATTGGCTTAAGCATGTTGCCAGCATCCATTGCTGAGTCACCGGTTGCACCTGCGCCGACAACTGTGTGAAGTTCGTCAATGAAAGTAATTATTTGACCTTCACTGTTTTTGATTTCTTCAAGCACAGCTTTTAAGCGTTCTTCAAATTCACCGCGGTATTTCGCACCAGCTACCATCGCGCCTAAATCAAGAGCGATCAGGCGTTTGCCTCTAAGTGATTCAGGAACATATCCAGCAATAATGCGCTGGGCCAAACCTTCAACTACGGCTGTTTTACCAACACCAGGTTCACCAATTAATACTGGATTGTTTTTGGTGCGACGAGAAAGTACTTGAACTACGCGGCGAATTTCACTGTCACGACCAATGACTGGATCAAGTTTTCCTTCGCGAGCACGAGCAGTTAAATCGTTGCCGTATTTTTCTAATGCTTGGAAAGTTCCTTCAGGATCACTACTGGTTACACGTCGGCCACCATGCAAAGTATCAATGGCGGTATGAAGTGCATCTGCAGTTGCGCCTGATTGTTTAAGTAAATCGGCAACATTTCCGCCATGTTTGGCTAAGCCAACAAGTAAGTGTTCTGTTGAAATGTATTCATCGCCGCGAGCTTTTGCTAAATCTTTTGCTTCATTAATTACGCGGAAAGCACTTTGTGAAAATGATGGTTGCGAAACACTTTGGCCAGTTGCCCCAGGGAGATTTTCAACTAACTGTCGAGCACTTTTTAATACTGCAACTTTGTCAGCTTTAACTGCATCTAGCAGCGCGCCAGCAATTCCATCTGTTTGTTCAAGTAGCGCTACTAGTAAATGTGCAGGTTCAACTGCTGGATTACCTTTAACCGTTGCAGCGGTAGCTGCCTGTTGAATCGCTTCTTGTGATTTTGTTGTGTAGTTTTCGTTCATTTTGTTCCTTAGCCCGAGTGCTTTGGATTACGCCCGTCTTTGCGGGCGCCACACTACGAGCGCTGTTGACGGACCATCAACTGCAGCGCGAAGCGCAGCTAATTCCCGTAACGTGGCTTCGAGTTGTTCCTCTAATGCCAAAATTCGAATAATTCCTGAAAGCGTTACACCTTCAGCAGAAAGTCTGGCTACTTCACGTAGTCGACCAATATCTTTTAGCGAATAAAGCCGGTTGTGCCCGATAGTTCGCTGTGGCGAAACTAAACCAAGTCGGTCATATTGCCGAAGAGTTTGCGGATGTAATCCGGCAAGCTGAGCAGCCACCGAAATTACATACAACGGTACGTCGTCATTTAATTCATAACTATCCACGCTTGCCTCCCTTCGACTTTGTTAACCCGCTTACTTTGTCCATCAATTCCGCACGTGGATCAATCTCAGATGTTGCTGATGCGAACAAATTGAGTGCCCGCTTGGCTTCTTCTGAAATTTCATTTGGCACTGCAATGTCGACTGTGACGATTAAGTCACCTTCAGCGCCTTGTGCTTTTTGAACACCTTTGCCACGGGCACGGAATTTACTTCCTGACTTTGTGCCAGCTGGGATGCGAATAGTTACTGGCGTTCCATCAAGCACTGGAACTTTAATGTCAGCACCATTTACTGCTTCATCAAATTTGATTGGAACAGTGATTGTTAAGTTGTCTCCATCGCGACCAAAAACTTCGTGCGGCGTAACAGTTACGTTGATAAAAAGGTCACCTGCTGGAGCGCCCTGATCCCCAGCTCCACCCTTACCTTTAAGGCGAATCTTCTGATCATTTTTCACGCCAGCTGGAATGCGGGCCTGAACCGTATGTGATGAAAGGCGAAGTGGGATTGTGGTGCCGTGCATCGCATCTTCGAAACTTAAAGTGACTGAAGTTTCAAGATCTGCTCCGCGACGCGGGCCACGAGCACGACCGCCACCAAAAATTCCACCAAGTAAATCACCGAGGTCACCAATGTCACCCATCGATCCAAAGTTGCCTGCACCAAAGTTCGTTGCTCCTGGGCCAAACATGTCATTTGGATTAAACCCGCCACGGAATTGCCCACCATATAGTTGGGCGTCGTCATATTCAGAACGTCGCTTTGGATCAGATAAAACATCGTAGGCTTCACTAACTTCTTTGAAGCGCTCTTCGATTTTTTTATCACCGGGATTTTTGTCCGGATGTAAATCTTTAGCTAGTTTGCGATATGACTTTTTAATCTCACTGGCATCAGCATCTTTGGCAACACCAAGAACTTTGTAATAGTCCTTTTCTAAATAATCTTTAACTGCCATTGATGCCTCCTTCCAGCTAATTAATTTGGATCAGCCACGCTGACAATTGCAGCGCGAATAATCTTTCCGTTGAATTCATAACCTGGTTGATAAACAACAACACAAGTCGATTTATCGACCGAATCGCTGTGTTCATGCGCGATTGCCTCATGACGAGTTGGATCAAATTCATCACCTGGTTCACCAAAAGGTTTTAGACCCAAGCGACTGACTGTTGATTCAAGTGCTTCACCAACGCTCTTAAAGGCACCTTCGAGTTCACCGTGTGTGCGAGCTCGACCGATGTCATCAATGATCGGTAAAAGTTCAGCAAGTGTGCCCGAGATAATTAACTCACGAGTTACTTCACGATCACGCTCAACTCGTTTGCGATAGTTCGCGTATTCAGCTTGTAAACGTTGAAGGTCTGCAGTTAATTCAGCAATTGGATCGACTGGTTTGCTTTCAGATTCAGAAGCAGGTGCCTGGTCAGAATCTGACCGAAGCGCACCTGTTTCTGGATCAAGCTTTCGCTTATCAGTGATCTTTACGCCCTCGGATTCTTCGACTCCGTGGTCGCTCACTTCGATTCAGCCTCTTCCACGATTTCTGCATCGACTACATCGTCATCGGCAGAACCAGCTTCAGCGCCTGCTCCTTGTGCTTGAGCACTTTCATAAAGTGCAGTGCCAAGTGCTTGGCTAGCTACGCCAACTTTTTCAACAGCGTTCTTGATGGCTTCTAGATCTTCGCCTTCAAGTGCTTTCTTAAGTTCAGCTAATGGTTCATCCACATTTGCTTTTGCTTCAGCTGGAACCTTGTCAGCATTTTCTTCCAGGAACTTTTCAGTTTGGAATACCAATGCATCCGCTTGGTTACGGATCTCAGCTTCTTCACGTCGCTTGCGATCTTCTTCAGCATGTGATTCAGCATCAGCCATCATGCGGTCAATTTCTTCTTTAGAAAGTGCGCCGCCGCCAGTGATGGTCATTGACTGTTCTTTACCAGTGCCTAGATCCTTAGCGGAAACGTGCACAATACCGTTGGCATCGATATCGAATGTTACTTCGATCTGTGGCACATTACGTGGTGCTGGCGGAAGACCAGTTAACTCGAAAGTTCCTAGCTTCTTGTTGTAAGCAGCCATTTCACGTTCACCCTGGAATACCTGGATAAGTACTGAAGGCTGATTATCTTCAGCAGTTGTGAAGATTTCAGAGCGCTTGGTTGGGATAGTTGTGTTGCGTTCGATCAACTTAGTCATAACCCCACCCTTGGTTTCGATACCAAGTGAAAGTGGTGTCACATCTAGAAGAAGTACGTCTTTAACTTCACCCTTTAGTACACCAGCTTGAAGAGCTGCACCAACTGCTACAACTTCGTCTGGATTAACACCCTTATTTGGTTCGCGACCACCAGTTAGTTCTTTAACAAGATCAGTAACTGCCGGCATACGAGTTGAACCACCAACAAGTACTACGTGATGAATATCAGAAACCTTGATACCGGCATCTTTAACAACCTGATTGAAAGGTGCTTTAGTGCGTTCAAGTAAATCTGCGGTCATCTTTTGGAATTCAGCACGAGTCAAACTTAGATCTAAGTGAAGTGGACCTGCATCTGATGCAGTGATGTATGGCAAGTTGATATTTGTTGACTGAGAAGAAGAAAGTTCAATCTTTGCTTTTTCAGCAGCTTCACGCAGACGTTGCAAAGCAACTTTGTCTGCTGACAAATCAATGCCATTTGAATTCTTAAATGTAGTTACTAGGTGAGAAACAATACGTTCATCCCAGTCATCGCCACCAAGATGGTTATCACCACTTGTTGCTTTAACTTCAACAATGCCTTCGCCGATTTCAAGTAGTGAAACGTCGAAAGTACCGCCGCCAAGGTCGAATACCAAGATTGTTTGATCTTGGTCGCCCTTGTCTAAGCCGTATGCAAGTGCTGCTGCAGTTGGTTCGTTAACAATACGAAGTACATTAAGACCGGCGATCTGTCCAGCATCTTTTGTTGCTTGACGTTGTGCGTCATTGAAATATGCCGGAACTGTGATAACTGCATCAGTTACTGTTTCGCCAAGGTAAGCCTCAGCATCACGCTTTAATTTTTGAAGAACGCGAGCAGAAATTTCCTGCGCGTTGTATTTTTTGCCATCAATGTCAACGTTCCAAGAAGTGTCACCCATGTGACGCTTTACTGAACGAATGGTGCGGTCAACGTTGGTAACTGCTTGACGCTTAGCTACTTCGCCAACTAGAACTTCACCGTTTTTCGCGAAGGCCACAACTGATGGAGTTGTTCTGGAACCTTCTGCGTTTGCGATCACAGTTGGTTCTCCGCCTTCTAGGACCGAGACCACGGAGTTTGTGGTGCCTAGATCGATACCTACTGCACGAGCCATTTTTCTTTATTCCTCTACTGTCAGATACCTTGAGTCAGGTCGGCTCAAGGACAAATATCATAACCCGAAAGGGCTATTGCTTATTCCCACCCCAAAATTGTGGATATCCAATGGCTGATCTACCCTTTTGGCATGCGGGCAGTGGCTTTTGATCAGTTCGGAGCTGACCTCTATATAAAGGACATAGAAATCCCAGCTCCCCGCCCCCACGGCGTAGTAATCCAGGTTAAAGCAACTGGACTATGCCGAAGTGATTGGCACGGCTGGCAGGGGCATGACAGCGATATCACTGAACTTCCACATATCCCAGGACATGAGTTTGCTGGGGTTATTTCTGCTGTTGGCAGCGAAGTTAAAAACTGGAAAGTTGGCGATCGCGTAACTACGCCGTTTGTTTGTGGCTGTGGTGAGTGCCCAGATTGCTTAGCTGGCAATGCACAAGTTTGTAAATTTCAGTGGCAGCCAGGATTCAATGGACCTGGTTCATACGCCGAATATGTTCGAATCCCAAAAGCTGATTTTAATTTAGTTGCAATCCCTGACTCGATTTCTTTTGAAACTGCAGCCTCACTTGGCTGTCGGTTTGCAACTTCATATCGTGGGATTGTTCAAGTTGCAAAAGTTCAGCCCGGTGAAGTAGTTGCTGTATTTGGTTGCGGTGGTGTTGGTTTGGCAGCAGTCATGATTGCAAAATCACGTGGAGCCAAAGTAGTTGGCATCGATACTTCACACCAAGCACGTGATCGCGCAAAACTTGCTGGAGCTGAACTTGTTTTAGATTCTGTCCACGATGACGTCCCAGCAGAAATCAAAAAACTCAATCCAGCTGGTGCTGATGTAACAGTCGATGCTTTAGGCAATGCAAGTCTTGTAAAACTAGCAATTGAA
>JBEGOT010000137.1:0-3760 GCA_041181865.1 Actinomycetota bacterium
ATTCTTTACGGGCTTTGGGGTTACTTTGTGGTGATGCCAATGGTTATTTATTGGGCAAAACTATTACATAAGTATTTAGGGTGGATTCCGGTATTTGATGTTCAACAGCCATTTTACGAAAGGTCACCATTCTTGGCTGGCATAGTCCTTGCAATCATGATTATCCCAATTGTTACATCGGTTTCTCGGGAAATTTTCTCACAAGCGCCTCTGGATCGAATTCAAGCCGCTTACGCATTGGGAGCGACTAGGTGGGCTGTTATTAAGAATGTGGTTTTGCCTTTTGGTTCCAGCGGTGTAGTAGGTGGAGCCATGCTTGGCCTTGGGCGAGCATTTGGCGAAACAGTTGCCGTGTATTCGATTCTAAATATAGTTTTCAAAGTCAACTGGGAAATTCTCTTTGGAATGGGCGGCAACGTTGCATCGATGATTGTTTTGAAGTGGGGAGAAGCATCCCCAATTGAAACCAAAGCTCTTCTGGCGGCAGGCTTTGTCTTGTTCGTTTTAACTTTGATTGTAAATTTCCTGGCAGATTTCATTGTAAATCGCGCTGTTAAGTCGGGAAGAGCATAAAGATGAGCATCCCAACACCTCGCAAACCTTGGGCCATGACCCCAAGAGAATTGCTTTATCCAACTCTTTTAATTCTTGCCAGCGCACTAGCTACGTTTTTTATTGTTGCGAACACAGGCTTTGCTGGAAAATTAGCTTATGCTGCCGTATTTTTTACATTGAGTTCACTATCATTATTCTCCTTAAAGTTAAGAACTGTAGGACGGCAAGCAGCCATCGATTCATTAGCTTCTTCTTTTATGTTAACGGCAGCCCTCTTGGTGTTCTTACCAGTTGCAAGCATTTTATTTTCAACTTTGCAAAAAGGACTTCCGGGCTTGCACCCATCGCTATTTACAGAAACTATGTTTTCAGCATCATATTTAGATCCAGTGGAAAATGGTGGCTTACTACACGCGATTGTCGGAACTTTATATTTAATTCTATTAACTGTGATTATTTCAGTTCCTACTGGAATTTTGACTGCGCTGTACTTAACAGAAATTAAAGGTCCAGGCTCAAGATTTATTCAATTCACAGTTCAAGCAATGTCGGGTGTGCCTTCAGTTGTAGCAGGTTTATTTATTTTTGCGTCAATAATTATCGCCACTCCAATAAAAGCTTCAGGAATTACTGGAGCATTCGCGCTTTCAATTTTGATGGTTCCAACAGTTACTAGAACTGCTCAAGAGGTACTTTTGTTGATTCCAAATGATCTTCGTGAAGCCGGGTTAGCAATGGGCGCTACACAATGGAAAACAGTTTCGACAATTGTTCTGCCCGCTGCAAGAAATGGTCTTCTTACCGCGACAATTTTGGGTATTGCTCGTATCGCAGGAGAGACTGCGCCACTAATCTTCACTATTGGTGGATCAGACAAACTTAATTTAAATCCATTTGTGGATTATCAAGGCGCGCTTCCATTTTATGTTTGGAAGGGTTTGCTCCTTGGTACTCCAGAATCTATTCAAAGAGCTTGGACAGGCATATTGGTTCTTTTGATACTTGTGCTTGGTTTATTCACTATTGCTAGAGTTTTCGGTTCAAGAAAGGTTGGAAAATGAGTTCAGATCTAGAGGCAAAAGGTGTTCACGCTTGGTTTGCTAAGCACCACGCACTTGCAGATGTATCACTAACTTTCAACACCGGCTCAGTAACAGCTCTAATTGGACCTTCAGGTTGCGGTAAATCAACATTTATTCGAACATTAAATCGCATGCATGAATTTATTCCTTCAGCTGCGATGGCTGGGGAAGTACTTTTAAATGGCCAAGACATCTATGAAAAAGGCATCGATGTAACAAAAATTCGCCTACAAATCGGAATGGTATTTCAAAAGCCAAACCCATTCCCGTCTATGACCATCGGAGAAAATGTTCTTTCTGGGTTAAAACTTGCCCAATTAAAAAGCGACAATAAAGATGACTTACTTGAAGAGTGCCTGGTTCGAGCTGGCCTATGGAAAGAAGTCAAAGATAGATTAGGTGCTCACGCTGGCGGACTTTCAGGCGGCCAACAGCAAAGACTTTGCATTGCAAGATCGCTAGCGGTTAAGCCAAAAGTTTTATTAATGGATGAGCCTTGTTCTGCTCTTGACCCAGGTTCTACCTTACGTATCGAAGATACCATCCGCGAGCTTGCTTCAAGCATGACCATCGTGATCGTGACTCACAATATGCAGCAGGCATCGCGTATTTCAGATTACACCGCATTTTTCTTATCTGATGGTGGCCCGGGGCAGATGGTGGAGTACGGAGATACCTCAAACATCTTCTCTAACCCTAAAGATAAGCGCACCGAAGATTACGTTTCGGGTCGCTTCGGTTAACCTACTGTTCACCTACATTTGGGCCTCTGTTTAGCGTTAAATAATTCTAAGTTTCCTCCGATTAATAGCGTTCTGTTGTTCAAAAGATGAACAATCAAATCGAGAGGTATCAATGAAAAACTCCCTCAAAAAAGTTGCTGTTATTGCATCAGCACTTTCATTAATCATTCTTCCATCAGCGAATGCAGCTGTTCTTAAGGCATCAGGAGCAACATCAGTTTCTGGCTTAATTGATAAGTGCAAGGCTGATTATCAAGCAGGTACCGGTCATTCATTTGACTACCCAGGTGGCGGTTCAGGTGCGGGTAAGACTGCTTTTACTAATGGAACCGTGGATTTCGCTTTTTCAGATTCAGTGCACTCACCATTAATTCCTAATGAGATTCATGTGCCAACAGTTCTATGGCCAGTAGCTATCTTGACCAACTTAACTGGTTCAAATAAGCCAGTAACACTTTCAACAGATACAGTTGCAAAGATTTTCTCTGGTCAAATCACCAAGTGGAATGATCCAGAAATTGTTGCTGACAACAATCGCAGCATCAATACAATCATTTATAAGAAGGATTCAACTGGCAAAGTTGCAAAAGATGCAAAAGGCCAGCCAATCGTGCTTCGCACTGCGGTTGTAAATCAACACCGCACCATGCCAAATCTTCCAATTACTGTTATCTATCGTTCAGATAATTCAGGTACATCAAATAACTTAACCCGTGCTTTGAATAAGTTAGCTCCTTCAATTTGGACTAAGTCTCCAGCAGATTCGTTTGCAACAGCTTTCCCTGGTTCAATTACAGCAAACCCAGTTCAGTTCAGATCAGCATCTGGTTCAGCAGGAGTCTCACTTCTTGCTTCAAAGACCAAGGGTGCGATTACTTATGCAGAACTTTCATTTGCTGCAACCTACAAGCTAGGTCTTTCATCAATTATCAATAAAGCAGGAAATGCAATTCTTCCTACCTCTGATTCAGCTCTTGCTGCGGGCGGAGTTGCTTCAATTGATGATGCAACAGGTATCTTGACATTTGATTACCTAACCTCAGATGCAGATGCTTACCCATTCACCGCTACTACCTATGCGTTAGTTTCAACTAAGTATGGTGATGCAGCAAAGGCGAAGGCCGTGAAGGAAACCCTTTCATTCCACGCATTCACATGCCCGGCTAAGTACCCAGCACTTGGCTTCGCTGCAATCACTCCAACTTCCAAGTTCGGAACAACTGTTAACAAGCAGTTAGCAAAGCTAGGCGCATAAGCTAAAAAATCTCGGGAAGTGAAAAACCCAGTGCCGAGCGGCACTGGGTTTTTCTTATGTGCGCCTAGCAGGAATCGAACCTGCGACGCCGGGCTTAGAAGTCCCGCGCTCTATCCGACTGAGCT
>JBEGOT010000138.1:0-4167 GCA_041181865.1 Actinomycetota bacterium
ACTGCGATGCCCATAGAAATAGCGATTCCAAAGTAAACCAAGAAAGCTGGCCATTGTTTAACAAAAAGATTAGGCATAACTAGTCCAATGTTACCGATGATGGATCAGCATCAGGAACGAATATTTCATTGGCTTTTTGATTCTCGTTGACATCAGACTGCAAAGCTGCAATTACAACAGCAACTACGGTGATCGCGATTCCAATCAAGACTTCAGCACTAACTACGTTTCCAGGCGTTGGGAAAAACACATCGAGTAATACTGCGCCAAGCAACTGACCAACTACTGCAACTAATGAAAAAATTAGCACACCTAGAGTTCGAACTAAGACAACAGCAGAAACAATAAAAGTTATTCCAATTGCACCGCCAGTCCAAAGTAAAGGTTTTTCCCACGGGGCTGGTGGAAACAAAATTGAAACATTTGTAAAGAGGTTATAAATCAGGAACATAATATTTAGTGCAATAAATCCGATAGTGAAATTAAGGGCGGTCGTTGCCCATGGTTGCTTTGTTTGAGCAGCGACTCTGCCGTTCATTGCATGTTGTACTGATGTAACAGCGCCAACAACAAACATGTAAATAACCATCGGCAAATTAAATGTTCCAGTATGTGAGCGGCCCAAAACAGCAATGGCCACACCTAAAACCGCAAGAGCTGCAGCAAAAATTCGAAGGCCCGTAATGGCTTTTGGACCTGCTGGGCCAATTCCATATTTATCTACAAGTAATGATGAGCAAGTTTGACCCGCAACAACTGCAATCACAAAAATTGCAACACCAACTACTGGAACAACAAATCCTTGGCCAATAACAAAAAATGCACCAGCTATACCGCCTATTATTTGCCACCATTTAAGTTTTCCATCGCGAATTAAACCAGGAATGCTTAAGTAAGCAATTCGAGCTGGTTTATAAAAAATAACGCCGATTAACAAAATAAATAATCCAGAACCAAATGAAACTAAAGCTGCAACAATTGCATTTTGAACATAAGCGCCAAGTTCACCATTAACTCTTGCCTGGGAACTATTGAACGTCGCAATTACTAGACCAATGACAACATGCCATGGATTTATCTTTTGATTCGTTGCTTTAGGCATTAATGGAAAAAGTGTCTTGTGCCTGTGAAATACATAGTGATGCCCGCCTTGTTCGCAGCTTCAACTATTTCAGCATCTCTGACAGAGCCGCCTGGTTGAACTACGGCCTTAACGCCAGAATTAATTAAAACTTGAAGGCCATCGGCAAATGGGAAGAAGGCATCAGAAGCTGCAACACTGCCTTTAGCTCTATCTTCGCCTGCTCTTGCAACGGCCAACTTGCAGGAATCAACACGGTTAACTTGGCCCATCCCGATGCCAACGGCTCCACCATTTTTGGCTAACAAAATTCCATTTGATTTAACACAGCGACTTGCATGCCAAGCAAAAACTAAATCTTTAAGTGTTTCTTGATCTGCAGCACTGCCGCTAACTAATTTCCAATTGCTAGCAACATCACCATCTGCTTGCAGACGATCTTGAGTTTGCAGAAGTATTCCACCTGAAACAGGTCTAATTTCGGGTCTGGCATTTGCAGGGACATCTGCTGCAACCAAAATTCTTATACTTTCCTTTTGCGAAAGTATTTCGATTGCCTCATTTGAAAAACTTGGAGCAACAATAACTTCAGTGAAAACTTGAGAAACAGCTTGCGCCATCTCTTTAGTTACTTCACGGTTCGCTGCAATTACGCCACCAAAAGCTGAAACTGGATCTGTTAAGTGTGCTAATTCATATGCAGCAGAAATAGTTTTGCCTACTGCCACGCCACATGGGTTTGCATGCTTAATGATTACAACGGCAGGTTCACTGTGGTCATAAGCTGCTCTTCTAGCGGCATCTGCATCTACATAGTTGTTATAAGACATTTCTTTACCGTGAAGTTGTTTTGCCGAAGCGATACCGGCAAGTCCACCTTCGGTTTCATAAATAGCCGCATGTTGATGTGGGTTTTCGCCATATCGAAGTGTTGCTGAACGCTTCCAAACTCCGCCAAGCCATGATGGAAAACTTTCTTTTTCGTCACCAAGTGTGCTGTCCAGCCAAGAAGCAACGGCAACGTCGTACTGCGCAACATGTCGAAATGCTTCAATCGCTAATTCCGTGCGCTGCTTCAAAGTGAATCCTTCACCAGCAACCGCTGCCAGAACTTCTGGGTAAAAATCAGGATTAACCACAATGGCAACATTTGCATGATTCTTGGCACTTCCCCGAACCATCGCAGGTCCACCAATATCAATTTGCTCAATGCATTCTTCAGGTGTTGCACCTGATGCCACCGTTTGCGTGAATGGGTAAAGATTCACTACAACTAATTCAAATGGCAATATTCCAAGATCTGATAATTGCTTAACATGATCGGGTTTGCGCAGATCAGCAAGTAATCCAGCATGAACTTTCGGATGCAACGTCTTCACGCGACCATCAAGGCATTCAGCAAAACCAGTTACATCTTTGACTTCAATAACTGGAATACCTAGCTCAGCAATAGTTTTTGCAGTACTGCCGGTTGAAACGATTTCAACACCTGCTTCGTTTAAACCCTTAGCTAATAGAGCCAAACCAGTTTTGTCGTAAACGCTAACTAGCGCGCGCTTGATTTTGCGTTGTTCGCTCACGATTAGCTCCTAGCCCTTGGACTAATCTTTCCAGATGCAAAATCGCCAACTACTTGGACTAGCAATTTACGCTCAACTTGCTTAATTCGCTCGTGAAGTGAATTTTCAGTGTCTGTTGGCAAAATTGCGATTGCCTCTTGAGCGATCACTTCCCCAGTGTCCACTCCGGCATCAACGAAGTGAATTGTGCTGCCAGTTTCTTTTGCGCCAGCAGCTAAAGCATCTTTTACTGCATGAGCACCTGGGAAATTAGGTAGGAAAGCTGGGTGAGTGTTAATTATCTTGCCTTCAAATTTTTCTAAAACCGCCGGTCCAAGTATCCGCATAAAGCCAGCTGAAACAACTAGGTCAGGTTTTAAAGTTTCGATCGCATTGCTAAGTTTTTTATCCCAAGAATTTCTATCATTTTCCATCGCAACGGTAGTTACTTGAATGCCAACTGCGTTTGCGCGATCAATGGCTTGGCACTGCACATCAGTTATTAAGCCAACAATGTTTGCTTGATGATTATTTTGTTCATCGATTAGTGCTTGAAATAGTGTGCCCGATCCAGATGCAAGAACAACTAATCGGATTTGCGGCACAGCAGTTATTCTACGGAATCTACTTTTGCCGCTTTTGGTTGGCGATGTTGCCACCAATAAAGCAAAGACAAGATGAACCTTGGCGCAATTAGAGTCATCAATGCTGCCAAGCCAGTTGTCTTAAGGGACCAAATAACTACTTCAAGTGGTTTAGGTCCGATGAATGATAAGAAACCAATGCCTAACGGTCCACTTGAAAATGCAGTAATTAGATAGGTACAAAGAATAAAAATTCCCATTGCATAAACAATTCGAATTACCTCTCGTAGTCGAAATAAATGTGCAATGGCTTCAGCAAAGTCAGTTTGATGCGCTTTCCAAGGTTCTCGCGGAATTAATAAATAAATTACAACTCCAGCTGCGATCGGAATTAGAAGTGCAAGTTTGGCGATTGGAAGTGCTGTGCTTGGCAAAATTGAAAGTAATGGAAAAGCTGGAAGCGCACCTGGTGAAACAACCCCGATTGAAACACTTGCTGCCCCACCAAGGTGAACTGCTGCACCAAATACAAATGCAAATGTCCAAGTAATTACTGTTGGCAAATAACCGATGCTTAACAAAGTTAAAAATGCTTGATCGATTGCACTTGGTGCCATTAATCCAGAAACAGCCTTAATTTCATTAAATCTAAGAACTAAAACTGCCGTAGTTACTAACGCACCTAGAAACCAAGTCAGTAGGAATGCGATTAAACCTGGTTTAAAAGCAATGAGAAAATCTTCAGGAAATTTAGCGGTTAGTTCTTTTGTCGATGGCGCGTATTCAAGTAAAACTATCGCACTGACGATTATGGAAATTAAAAAGTTATTTAAAAACCCTTGGATGAAGGAAGTGCTTAAACCATCAGTTGAACAAAGAAGCGAAGCCAGTGCACTTATTCCCCCATAGATAAACGAGAAAATAATTGCGATTATCCAAAATT
>JBEGOT010000139.1:0-6630 GCA_041181865.1 Actinomycetota bacterium
ATCTGAACTAAGTAATTCAATACGAGCTTTTAGCTCTTTTCGTTTATCCCAAAGGATTCGGTAAGCACTTAGGGCATCGGCTACTGGCTTTCCAGCAAAGCGATCAAGTAATAGTCGCTGCTGATCACCCTTAGTTAAGCGGATCTGATCACTTTGGCCATGAACGGCGATTAGTTCTTCGCCTAGTTCACTTATGGTGCCAGCTGGAACGCTAACCCCACCAGCAAAAGCACGCGATCTGCCACCAGCATTAACTTGGCGCGACAGGATCACCATTTGGCCATCAAGTTCAGCGCCTAGTTCAGTAAGTTGCCCTGTGATTGAGCCATTAACAATCACGTCTGCTTCAACACTTGCCTGCTCAGCGCCAGTTGAAATAAGTGAGGCATCTGATTTGCCACCAAATAACAAACCAAGGCTTCGGAAAACCATCGTTTTACCAGCGCCAGTCTCGCCAGTTAATACCGTAAATCCAGGTGAGAAATCTAAAACAGCGTCACGAATAACACCAAGATTTTTAATTCGTAATTGTTCCAGCATGTTAGTTAGCTAGCACCTGCACTATTTATTACGCCAACCTTGAATTGGTAATTCAAACTTTGCCACAAGACGTGCAGTAAATGGGGTTTGCTGGACACGTGCAAATTTAACTGGGTCGCTATGTCTAACAACTCTTACTTTCGCCCCTTGGGTAACTTCAAAACTGCGACGACTATCGGCGCTAATGGTTACCGCCTGGGAATTGACCTCAACTTCGATAACTGAGTTAGGGGAAACCACAATAGGTCTATTAAAAAGGGCATGTGCACTAACTGGGACAACTAGAAGTGCTTCAACTTCTGGCCAAACAACTGGGCCACCAGCACTAAAGGCATACGCAGTTGACCCAGTTGGGGTTGCGCAAAGTATTCCATCACAAGCCCACTGGGATAACGGGTGGCCATCAATACTTAATAACAGATTTGCCATACCACTATCTGATTTCTCAATTGAGATTTCATTTAGTGCCCAGCTTGACCAAGTCTTGCCACCATCATCAACAGAGACAGATAGCGCAGTTCGCTGTTCAACTTTCAAACTCTTATTAACTACTGCGTCAATTACAGTCTGAATGTCTTCAGGTTCTGCTTCAGCTAAGAAGCCAACATGGCCTAAGTTCACGCCAAGTACTGGCAAATTGTTTTCGCGTGATAGCTCAACACCGCGAAGGATTGTGCCATCGCCACCGAAAACCATAATTAGTTCACAAGAGTCAGTTGTTAAACATTTTTTAACTTCAGGTAACCCAAGTGAAATATCACTATCGGCGATGCCAACTTCAATGCCTTTTGAAATTAATGCCTTGGCAGCTTGCGTTGCCACTTCAACTGCTTTTGGCCGAGCGGCATGAACAACAAAGAGAACTTTGCGACTCATTGCGGTCCTTCCATGACAGCTTTTTCGATGGCACTAACTTCTGGTTTAGGCATCCCGCGCTTTAACCACAAGAAATACTCAACATTTCCTGAAGGGCCAGGCAGTGGGCTAGCAACTACGCCAGCTGTGCCAAGACCTAATTCAAATGCCTTATTTGCAATCTTATTGACCGCATCTATGCGTTGGGAATTTTCAACAACTACCCCGCCATCACCCAATGCATCTTTGCCAACTTCAAACTGAGGTTTAACCATTAATAAGGCCTGACCATCAGGTTTAAGTGCTGACTCAAGTGCTGGAAGGACGGTGCTAAGTGAAATAAAAGACAGATCAGCCACAATCAGATCAACCTTGGCACCCAAATCTTCTGGGGTTAAATACCTGATATTCGTGCGATCCATAACCGTGGTTCGCTCATCTGTGGCGATTTTCCAGGCTAATTGCCCATAGCCCACATCAACACAATATATATGTCGAGCGCCGCGGCGAAGCAAAACATCTGAAAAGCCACCAGTTGAAGCCCCAGCATCTAGAACAACTAAGTTCTGAGCATCTATCCCAAAAGCATCAAGGGCGCCAATTAGTTTGTGAGCACCGCGGGAAACATAATCATCGCCACTTTCGCTATTTACTTTGATCGCAGCTGATTCATCAACTTGGGATGCGGCTTTGGTGGCAATAATGCCGTTTAGTTCAACTAAACCATTTTCAATAAATTCTTGGGCTTGTTCTCGGCTTCTGGCTAAGTGACGCCTAACAAGTTCAACATCTAACCGGCGACGGGCCATAAGAAAATTATTGCCCTGAAATGTCAGCTAAAGTTTCGTGCAGTCTGCGCTGCACATCTTCAAACACTTCAACATGTTCGTGAACTGGAAGAGATTCCAAATCCTTTAAGCGAGCAAGAGCGTCATCTACGCGGGCTTCACCTGTTACCGGCAAAGTCGACATTGCAATTACCGGTTTACCAGGCTTTTGTGAGTAATCGGAATCATCACTTGCAACATCTTCATCTGATTCGTTTTCAAATTCATCAGTTTCATCGTCTGAATCATCATCAAATTCATCTTCAAGATCTTCTAATAGCTCTTCCGCTACTTCGTCTTGAGATTCAAATTCTTGTGATTCCATGCGTCCTAGCCTAATTGCCCGAGCGTTCAAGAGTGTTCACGGCTAGCCCGCGCCCAGCCAGGTCACTTATTAATACTGATGCCTGGCAGATACCTTCCCAAGCGGCAACTGCAGCAACCCGGATTGCATCAAGCGAATCACCAGAACCACTCAAGCCATCAGTTGTTGCCTTGAAGCCACCTAGTGAGACTTCCCCATTTTCGATGGCCACACCTTGGTGACTATTTGAAATGCCAGTTGCATCCCAAGCGATGTAAGTCGGCCGCTCTGCAGGCACTGCATTAATAAGTTCGGCGATTGATGTGACGCCAGAGAACACTAAAAGTGAATCAATTCCAACGTTGAATGCACCAAGAATGTCAGTATCTAATCTGTCCCCAATGAAGATCGGTTTTTTAGATCCTGTTCTATCAATCGATGCTCTCATCAGTGGGGTTTGTGGTTTACCAGCAACCACATCTGGCTTTCGGCCTGTTGCATTAATTAATCCATTAACCATTGATCCGTTGCCAGGAGATGTTCCAAATTTTGTTGGAATAGTTAAATCCATGTTGGTTGCTACCCAAACTGCGCCACTAGAAATAATTCCTGCAGCTTGGCCAAGCATTCGCCATGGCATATCTGGCCAGTACCCATTAACAACAGCGTCATAGTTGAAATGGAATTCTTGTGAAGGATTTAACCCAACCAGTTCAACTTCGTGCATTAAATCTCGACTGCCACACACAAATACTGAAGCACCTGGTTTAACCAGTTTTGCTAGTTCTGCCGCGCCTGCTTGAGCTGCAGTAACAACATCATCTTTGCTGACTGCTAAACCAAGATCCTTTAGGTGTGCTGCAACTGAAGCACTTGATCTGGCAGCGTTATTTGTCACACAAGTCAACGCAATTCCAGTTTCTGCATGAGCAGCATTTAATGCACCGATCACGCCAGGGATCGCGTCTTCACCGATATAAACCACGCCATCTAAATCAAGCAGCGCTGCATCGTAATATTTAGCGATGCTGCCAGTTGATTTCTGAAGTGGTTTCACCATCTAAAACTACCGCAAGCCCTAAATCTTCACGCTTTTAAGTGTTGCCACTTCAACTTCAACCCGAGATGCGCTACCACTTCCGGTTTGCCAGAACCTGCGACGAAGCGCGCCTTCAATTTCAACCACGTCATCGGTATCTAGTTTCATTATTTTTGACTGCACACCTGCCTTAAAGGCCACACAATCGATGGTGTCGATTGTTGTTTTGGTTACTGGCTTATCTCTTGGTACCACTACGCGAAACTTAGTTAATTTGTCGCCACTTGGTAGTTCGACTTCTTCCCCAGTTGAAGAGACTCGGCCAGTTAATAGAAATTTGTTTTGCCACATAAACACTCCTTTTGAATGCAATTAATTGCATGCAAGTGAATATGCAACGAGTCACCGACAAAAAGAAGTGGGTGTGGAAAAGTTGGTAAAGATTTCGTGTGTGGAAAACTTAATACGAAGGCTTAGTCTTCGTCTTCCGCAAAGTCATCTTCATCATCAAATTCAGCCACATCTTGATAAACCAAGCCTTCAAGGGCTGCAATGCGCTCATCAGCATCAGTTTGTTCGGCCGCATCAGCTGCTGCCGCGCGGTGGAACCACTCAAGTGCTTCATCTTTGCGACCTAGTTTTTCTAGAACATCGGCATACGCATAGCGAATACGAGCAGACCAAGCTTCATTTGAAGTTGTGGTTAGTTCAGGGCATTGAAGTGTGGCAAGGGCTGCTTCTAGCTTGCCTTGGTCAACGCGGGCTCCGGAGGCCACAATTCGCATTTCAACTTTTGAGGCGCGATCAAGTGAATTAACAAGTGGGTCAGCTGCCATCGAAATTGCTTTTGCTGGGCGACCTAATGCGCGCTCACAATCTGCCATTAGTGGCCAATATTCTTTAATGCCACGCATGCGACGTGCTGCTCTAAATTCAGTTAGGGCTTCAGCGAAGTGCCCAGCGTTATAAGCAGCTTCAGCTGCAGCTTCCCTAACAATTCCCACACGTGATGCTTTATTTAATGCAGCGCGGGCATGTTGCCAAGCAAGTTCTGGATCAACGTTAATCATTTCCCCAGATGCAGCTAAGTGTCTTGCCACACGCAGTGCTAAACCGTCAGGAAGTGTGCGAAGTTCGTTTCGCACAGCTCTTGGCAGTTCTTCACCTGTGATGTGATCAGGAATTATCGGATCATTAACGTTTACACGCTTTTCAGAAACATAACGGGCTGGACGTTCATCACGATCAGCAAAGCGACCACCAGCGCGGTCAGACCTGCCAGCACGTGGGCGGTCATCACGGCGGCGATCATCATCACGACGTGGTCGATCTGAGAAGCGACGTTCACCAGAGCGTTCTCCGCGTTCATCACTTGATCGAGATGGACGGCGATCATCGCGGCGATCAAAACGTGGACGTTCTTCACCATCACGACGTGGGCGACCAGCTGATGGTCTGTCTGTTCTTGGGCGATCTGATCTAGGTCGTTCTGAACGTTCGGTACGTGGACGATCTGACGAAGGCCTGCCACTTGATGGACGTGAACTACTTGGACGACCACTACCTGTTCGGCGATCATCACTTGCTTTTGGACGTTCACTTGACCATTCACGACGCTTATTGCCCGTTGCTGACTTTGGCTTGTCATCGCTATAACGCTTTGGACGATCAGCACTACTTCTTGAAGTTGTGCGCTCATCATCACGGCGTGGACGACCAGATGATGGTCTGCCAGCAGATGGGCGACCTGAACTTGGTCGCCCTGAGCTAGGACGCCCGGAACTTGGACGACCTGATTCTGATCTTGAAGAAGATGTGGTTGGACGAGATGATGTGCGCTTTGCAGGACCGCGACGATCACTTGCATCACGCCCAGTTACAGTGCGACCACTTGATGGACGACCACTGGCTGGTCTTGATAATGAAGATTTCTTTGCAGCACCTGGTCTGCCACTAGATGGGCGACCTGAACTTGGACGCGATGAACTACCGCGACTTGTGCCACCACGGCTTGAGCCACCACGAGAAGAACTTGAATTTGAACGGCCACTTGAGCGTCCACCAGAACGGAACGATGAATTATTACCTGCAGGCATAGCTGCTCCTAAATACTTTGGGGAAAGTGACCGCTATTTAATTGTGGTTTTTAGTCTATATGGAAATGAGAATTTCAGTAAATTCCGTAATTTTTTGATTCCTTGATTCAAGTACTACTGACTTAACATCAAGATGGCTCCCTAAGAGCATCTTTAATTCAGCAAGTTCTTGTGGTTTAACGGCACTGGAAATTTCATCAGGATTAAATTTTTCGATACTTTCTAGCGATAAAAATTCAATCCCCATCAAAGCACCTGAGGTGTCATAGTCGATAAAGACTTCTGGATTAACTTGGCCAGTTCGACCAAATTCACCTTCGTGCATCGTTAGATATCCAGCAGAGATGTCTGGCTGGATTGAAAATTTATATTCAGGCATGGCAAATCACCTCACTGATGACTTTTTAACTTTTTTAGGCAGTGCATCGGAAATCTGATGAGTAACCAAGGCATTTATTGCCAGGGCATACTGGCTGATTGTTGAAAGGCGTGGATCGTTATCCATACTTTCGAATTTGGCGACAGCCTGTTGAGAAATTCCAAGAGAATTCGCGACATCTTGCTGGGTTAATCCAGCAGCAATGCGATGCTCGATTAAGCCGAAAAGTAAGTTGTAGTTCTCGTGCGCCAACTTTCTGGCCAACTTGCCATCAGGTGAATTCATTTGTTCGGCATATTTTTCAAACATGATTTCCCTTTCACAACCTATTGGTTGTAGTAAAATTAAACCACCCATTGATTCTTTTGTCCAGAATTAAATCGAGCTCGGGCAAAAGCAATTTGTACATTTTGTTTAACTCTGATTTCTAAAAGGCTCCCCAGAGTTTCTTTTATGTGGGCATGTAATGCCACTAAGACTCGTGGAACCCTTTCAGGTTCTGCGTGGTACTGGCGAATATGGGAGATTTCTTTATCCATAAACTTCCACTTCAATTCGAAAAGATCCGGATCCATCGCGATGTTTTCTAA
>JBEGOT010000140.1:0-11890 GCA_041181865.1 Actinomycetota bacterium
ATGCGTGCGAAAAATTCAGTGTCTTTGGGCAGCGCACCTGGCCAGCCACCCTCAATAAAGCCAACGCCATATTCATCAAGAAGTTTGGCAACAGTTAATTTGTCTTCAACTGAATATGAAATACCTTCACGCTGCGCGCCATCGCGAAGTGTTGTGTCATAAACATGGAATGCGTCAGTTAAAGCCACAATTAAACCAACCTATGCATCCAGTTGTGCTTATCTTCGGCACGACCGGTTTGAATGCTTACTAAAGCTTCGCGAAGTTTCATGGTTACTTCACCTGGGTTGCCATCACCAATAGTCCAGCTTCCGCTGTTCTTGCTGGCAACTTCGCCAACAGGTGTGATTACAGCTGCAGTGCCACAAGCGAATGATTCAGTGATTTCTCCACTGGCACATCCTTCACGCCACTGATCAACACTGATCTTTACTTCTTCTGCGCCGTAACCAAGGTCTTTGGCCAAAGTTAAAAGTGAATCGCGAGTAACACCTGGCAACAATGTTCCAGTTAGTTTAGGCGTGACAACTTTGGCATCTTTGCCTTTGCCCATTACAAAGAACAGGTTCATGCCACCCATTTCTTCAATATATTTACGTTCGTTGGCATCAATCCAAACAACTTGATCGCACCCTTGAGCTGCTGCTTCAGATTGTGCAAGCAAACTTGCAGCGTAGTTACCAGCGCACTTTGCTTCGCCAGTTCCACCTGGAGCTGCGCGCACGAAGTCATCTGAAATCCAAACTTTTACTGGCTTAACACCGTTTGGAAAATATGCACCAACTGGTGAACCCATGAGTACGAAAGTGACTTCATCTGCTGGCTTTACACCAAGTGCTTGTTCAGAACCGTATTCAAGTGGACGTAAGTAGAAAGCTTGATCTTCACCACTTGGCACCCAGTCTTGATCTTCTTTAACCAAAACTTCAAGAGAACCGATGAATAAATCAGTTGGCACTGGTGGCAAAGCTAAGCGATGGTCAGAGCGTTGGAAGCGAAGTGCATTTGCCTCAGGTCGAAACGTGTAGATTCCGCCATCTGGATGACGATATGCCTTTAAGCCTTCAAAGATTGATTGCCCGTAATGAAGCGCATTTATTGATAAACCACCAGCACTTGCATCTTGACCAATTAATTCAGCTTTCTTCCAACCTTCACCTTTAACCCAAATGGCGCGAACAACATTGTCAGAAAAATATTTACCAAAACCAGGCGCAGCTAAAATCGCATCGCGCTTATCTTTTGACGCTGGAGTTTTAGTTGGGTTACGCAAGATTTCACTTGCGTTACTAATTCGTGGGGTGGCCGGATAAAGCGCTGCCCCTGAGGAAACGATTTCAGCAGCAGACACGTCTAGATTCTTATTGACTAAATCAGTCACTTCAAATCGCCACCTTCGATGTCTGGTTATTGGTTGGTTTAGTTTTTTAGTTAGCTACTGCACTTGCAATCGCATCACCAATTTGGCTGGTTGGGCGATCACCTGAACGAGTTGCTAAATCTCTTGCCACAGCTGCTTCAACTTTCTTGGCAGCATCGCTTGCACCTAAGTGATCAAGCAGCATTACCACGCTAAGAATTGTTGCAGTTGGATCTGCTTTACCTTGGCCTGCAATGTCAGGAGCGCTGCCGTGAACTGGTTCGAACATACTTGGGTTAGTTCTAGTTGGATCGATATTGCCACTTGCAGCAAGGCCAATGCCCCCAGCGATTGCTGCGCCAATGTCAGTAAGAATGTCGCCGAATAAATTGTCGGTAACTACAACGTCGAAGCGCTCTGGCTGGGTTAAGAAGAACATGCTGGCTGCATCAACGTGACAGTAGTCGGTTTGCACATTTGGAAATTCTTTTGCCACATCTGCAAATGCTCTTGCCCAAACATCACCTGCGTAAACCAAAACGTTGGTTTTGTGAACCAAGGTCACTTTATTGCGACGCTTGGTAGCGCGCTGGAAAGCATCGCGAATTATGCGCTCGGCGCCAAAGCGAGTATTAATACTGACTTCGGTTGCGACTTCATGCGCAGTATCTTTACGAAGGAAGCCACCTGCGCCAACGTAAGGGCCTTCGGTGCCTTCACGACAAACCACAAAATCAATTTCTTTTGGACCTTTGCCAGCAACTGGTGACTTAACACCTTCAAATAGTTTTACTGGGCGAAGGTTCACGTGGTGATCTAGCTTGAAACGAAGTGGCAATAGAACGCCACGTTCAAGAATTCCGGGGGCAACTGATGGATCACCGATGGCGCCCAGCAAGATTGCATCTTGTTTTTTTAGTTCAGCAACAACGCTGTCAGGCAATGTTTCACCAGTTGCGTTGTAGCGACGAGCGCCAAGGTCATAGTCAGTAGTTGAGACATTCAAACCAGCAATAGGTGCAATTGCAGTTAATACTTTTAGACCTTCAGCAACCACTTCGGTGCCGATGCCATCGCCTGCAATTACCGCTAATTTGATGTCTTTTGCCATGCATAAAGGGTACTGGCGAAGTACCTTTTGCTAAAAATCTTCGATTTAACAAACTGCAATTTAGACAGGTAGGCTTACAGACAATGTACGCGAGCCTGCTACTTCGCAGCCGCAACGAGGCCTAAATATCCGGCCCACTCGTTGCGGTGTTTTTGCTTGCTGGATTACTAAGTAATACCCAAACCCTCGTACATCAAGAATTTTCGGAGAGATCCAAATGAATAAATATGAAGACCGGAATCGCCAAAAACCATCTGGCATGCCCTTTGAGCGCTACCAACCTTTCGCGCAAATTGACCTAAAAGACCGCACTTGGCCAAACCAAGTAATCACCAAAGCGCCTCGCTGGTGCGCAGTTGACCTTCGTGACGGAAATCAGGCCCTGATCGATCCAATGACACCAGATCGCAAGCGACGCATGTTCGAACTACTTGTGCAAATGGGTTACAAAGAAATCGAAGTTGGCTTCCCTTCAGCTAGCCAAACTGACTTTGATTTTGTGCGGATGTTAATTGATGAAAAGTTGATTCCAGATGATGTCGTTATCCAGGTGCTAACTCAGGCCCGCGAGCACTTAATTGAACGAACTTTTGAAGCAATTGAGGGCGCCCCACAGGCAATCGTGCACCTTTATAACTCAACTTCTACTTTGCAACGACGCGTAGTTTTTGATCTTGATAAAGACGGCATCAAAGAAATCGCAGTTCGCGGAGCAGAACTTTGTTTGAAATATGCCGAACAAATTCAAGATAAAACTGATGTTTATTACGAATACTCACCTGAATCCTTTACCGGCACTGAACTTGATTATGCAATCGAAGTAATTAATGCAGTTAACGACATTTGGAAACCAACACCAGATCACAAAGTTATTGTGAACTTGCCTGCAACTGTTGAAATGGCTACTCCAAATGTTTACGCAGACAGCATCGAATACATGCACCGCAACCTTCGTTACCGCGATTCAATTGTGATTTCACTTCACCCACACAATGACCGTGGAACAGGTGTTGCTGCAGCTGAACTTGGTTACATGGCAGGTGCTGATCGCATTGAAGGCTGTTTATTCGGCAATGGTGAACGAACTGGAAATGTGTGCTTAGTAACGCTTGGCATGAACTTGTTTAGCCAAGGAATTGATCCACAGATTAACTTTGGCAACATTGATGAAATTCGCCGCACAGTTGAATACTGCAACCAACTTCCAGTCCCAGAACGTCACCCATACGGTGGCGACTTAGTGTTCACTGCATTTTCCGGTTCGCATCAAGATGCAATTAATAAAGGTCTTGCCATCATGAAAAAGGATGCCGAAGCTGCTGGCATCTCAATTGATGAACAAAAGTGGGCAGTTCCCTATTTACCGATTGATCCAAAAGATGTTGGCCGCAGCTACGAAGCTGTAATCCGTGTTAATTCACAATCTGGCAAAGGCGGTGTTGCATACATTATGCGCACCGAAAACAAATTGGAACTTCCACGTCGCCTGCAGATTGAATTTAGCCAAGTTATTCAGCATCACACTGATGAAGCTGGCGGCGAAGTAACACCTGCGCAGATGTGGGAAATATTTAAAGATGAGTACTTACCTAACAAAGAAAAGCCATGGGGCCGCTTCAAACTAAAGACTGTTGCAGTTGATAGCGACGTTGAAGGTGACACCAAGGTCAAAGTGACTATGGGTGACACTTCGGTATCTTCAGGCACAGTAGATATTGAAGGTGTTGGCAATGGCCCAATCGCTGCTTTTGCAAATGCAATGGCCAAAGTTGGCGTTGATGTTCGGGTACTTGATTACCACGAACATGCCATGAGCACTGGTGGCGATGCCCAAGCAGCTGCGTACCTTGAATGTTCGATCGGTGGCCGCACACTTTGGGGTGTTGGTATTGATTCTTCTATCGTTACCGCCTCTTTAAAAGCAGTAGTATCGGCAGTTAACCGAGCAATTAGGAATTAATGATGGCAACTAAACATCTGCGACTAACTTTCCCAGAAAATCGTGTTGCTGAACCAGTGATTTATCACGTGGTTAAAGACTTCAATGTCATTCCTAGTATTCGTAGGGCTTCTATTGAAAACCACTTTGGTTGGATGATTATTGAAATCAAAGGTGATCAAGCTGACCTGGATGCAGCCATCAAATACCTTGAAGGTTTAGGCGTCGAAGTTGTTAGCGCCGAAGGCGATATTGTCGCTGGTTAATCATTGGCAATGATCAAGGCTGATGCCACGATCATTGCTGCGCCAACAATAAATGCACTTGTTAGCGATTGACCTAGAACTGTTGCTGAAGCAATCGCTGCTACCACTGGCTCAGTTGCTGAGAGTGTCGCAACGTGAGTTGACTTCACATAACGCAGTCCAGCTAGAAGTGCGGTGATCGCAAATACAGTTGAAATCAAACTGATCGATAAAACACCAACCCAACCCATGGCATTTGTTGGCAAATCAAAACCAAAGAAAACGCTTGCAATTGCAAAGACACCTGTGGCGGATGTGGTGACCAGGGCAGTTCGAACAAGTGGATCAATGTTGTCTGACCACTTACGGCCAATTACCAGAAAAGCAGAATAAACAACACCAGAAAGAATGGCCAAAAAGCTTCCAAGTGCCGAACCTGATTGAATGGTAAATCCAATTGTGAATGCAGCGCCAAGAATTGCAAGGATCATTGCAAATCCAGTCTTTAGATTAATTCGTTCGTGCAAAATAAAGAATGCCAAGATTGCCACAAATGCTGGATATAAATAGAAGAGCATTGCAACCACCGCAGGTGGTGCCTTGGTCAAGGCCACAAAATATGCACCTGCATTACCTACATACATAGTTCCCATACCAAGAGCTTTGAAAATTAGATTTCTGCTTGGCAGAATCAGTCCCCTGGCAAAGACAATCGCCCATAAGCAAATTGCGGCAATGCCAAATCGCAAAAATAAAAAGCTCGCTGGATTCATTCCTGCGTCATAAGACCAGCGGCTGAAGACCACCATCAAACCAAATGCAACAGCCGAAGCAAGAATTAAAGAATCACCAAGTAGTTTGTGTGAAGTTTCTTTTTGGTTTGCGTTGATGATTTGCCCTTATTAATAAGTTGAATTGAAAATAATTAATTAGATTGTGAATAAGTGTATTTAGTAAACAAACCCTTTCATTTCTGGGGTTTGAAGCAAAGTGGGATAGATCACATTAATAAATTCCAACGCAAAACGTAGGGTTTTCGGCGTTTCGCGGTTTGGGAATGGTTAGTTGGCCAACGTATGGTCGAAAAGGCTTCCAAACTTTTCCCGGCTGCAAAAGGATCAAAACGTATGCAAAATCGAAAAGTCCGAGCTTTTGCTGTGCCTGCAATTGCTGCAGGTCTACTTCTCTTAAGCACTCCAGCGCAGGCAAAACCTGATGAGACACCCCAGTCTTCAACTGTGGTTAAGTCAACTACCCCTAAGTCCAGCACTGCTCGTAAGAACAAAGCTGCCCGCGCCAAAGTGAAGACCCTTGGCACAACACCTGTGACCACCGAGCAAGCCCAAGTTGCGATTGCTGCTGCCCTAACCAAGGAATCTGGCGCTCGTTATCGCGCTGGAGGTATTGGACCGAATTCTTTTGACTGCTCTGGACTTGTTCTCTGGGCCTATGCCCAAGCTGGTGTTGCCTTGCCGCATGGCACAGATAACTTGATGCCAATCGTTCAGACAATTACCCGAGAAGAACTTATTCCAGGTGACTTAGTGTTCTCAGGCCGTAGCGGTGGTGGAATCCAGCATGTAGCGCTTTACATCGGTGATGGAAAAGTAATTCACGCAACTTATGCAAGTGCATCCAGAGCGAACCAGGTACGAATCGATGAATTAGATAACGACTGGGTTATGGTTCACAAGGCTTACGGCCGAATAGTTCAGTAAATAATTACTTATTTAATTGATCAGCGTTAAAAGCGCCTGGCACTTCTTTGCCTGCAAAGTAAGCAACCACTGATTGCGCAACTGCTACACCAGCTTTTTCCTGAGCTTCTTCAGTTGATGCACCAAGATGTGGTGTTGCCACAACCTGATCAAGGGTAAATAGTGGTGAATCTGTGCAAGGTTCAGTTGCATAAACATCTAAACCAGCGCCGGCAACGCGACCTTCATTCAGCGCATCAAGTAATGCTGTTTCATCAAGTACTCCACCGCGAGCAGCATTAATAATGTGCACAGTTGGCTTAACTTTCTTTAATGCATCAGCATTAATTAGGCCAACTGTTTCAGCGGTCTTTGGTAAGTGCAAAGTGATGAAGTCAGAAACTTTAAGCAATTGATCTAGCTCAACCATTTTGATTTCAGGTCCACCAGTTGGTGCCTGCTTCACGTATGGATCGTAAGCAACAAATTTCATGTCAAAGCCGGCTAGGCGTTTAGCAACAAGTAAACCGATTTTGCCCATGCCGATGATGCCAACTGTTTTATCTTGAAGTTCAACGCCACCAAATTTTGAACGAGCCCATTTGCCATTCTTCAGAGCAAGATTTGCTGGGACAATGTTTCGCGCACTTGCCATAAGTAAGCCAACTGCTAGCTCGGCCGCAGAAACAATGTTGCTAGTTGGTGCATTTACAACAAGCACACCAGCTGCAGTAGCAGCAGGGATGTCAACGTTATCGAGACCAACGCCAGCACGAGCAATGACTTTTAGTTTTGGAGCTGCGGCAATTGCTTCGGCATCGACTTTGGTAGCCGAACGCACAAGAATTGCATCTGCTGATGAAATTGCTGGCAGTAAAGCTGCCCGATCGGCGCCGTCGCAGTATTTGATTTCAAACCCATCGCCCAATTCGGCAACTGTGGCAGGTGATAATTCTTCAGCGATCAGGACAACAGGTTTAGTCATAGCGAAAGTTTACGGCGGTAGTTCGCAAGATTTTCCGCAAAAGTTTTGCAATCCATCTCATAGATGTCTTCAGGGCCATCTTCTTCGTCAATCTGGACTCCAATGTGATCAAAATCAAAAAACTTGATCACAGATATTGACGGGGCGTTCTGTGGCGAGACTGTGTAGCGGAAAGTCTTAACTCCAGGCATCTCAAGCGCCCAAGACCACATGGCTAATAGCGCTTCCTTTGCGTACCCAAGATTTTGTTTTTCTTCTGCGATACCTAAGCCAATTTCGATGCGACCTTCGCCATCGGGAGCTGAATGGAAACTAATTGAACCAACTACTTGGTTTGAGCTCTTTTCGACAATCCAACGAATGAACCAAATGTTTAGTTCGGGGTTTTGTCTAACTTGCGGCGCTCTAAATCGAACTGGGCTTGGGCCAATCTGCAGCACTTGGTAAGGATTTGTGAATGACTTATCAGCGAATAGTTTTTCGCTTAACGGATCACTCTCAAGGAGTAATAAATCCTCAACGCTGACTGGGTGCAGCTCCAACCTATTTGTTTCCAGAACTACCAAAACTCTGGCTCTTCATCCAACATGCGCCAACAATGCCAAGCAACCACACTTCGATATGGTTTTAAATGATCTGCCATGAAAGTTAATTCTTTTTCAGTTGGCACAGAAGGTAACTTTTGTATTTTGGCCCAACCTTTGCGAACGCCAAGATCACCCGTTGGCCAAATGTCCATTCGACCCAAACGGAACATCATAAACATTTCAACAGTCCAGCGACCGATTCCCCAAAACTGAGTTAATTCTTTAAGAATTTCTTCATCGCTTAATTCATCAACACTTTCAAGTTGAAATCCATCGACGATTGCTTGGCTTAATTCCAAAATAGTTCGAGCTTTAGCATTACTTAATCCGCATTCTCGAAGTTCATCATGGCCAAGTTTGATAACTTTGCGTGGTTTAAGTGGTCGTCCTGTTTTCTTAAATAGGCGCTTGGTAATGGTGTCGGCAGCTTTGCCAGATAACTGCTGACCAATTACTGCAAATGAGATGGTCTCGAAATGTGAATTGTGTTCAGGGTGTCTGGCATTTGGATAAAACGGTGCACCTTTCAGGGCTCTGGCTAATTGCTTATCTTGAGTTGCTAGATATTCTTGAATCGATTTAATCGACTTTAATTTTGGTGCCACTTCTAATTACTCGGCAGTTTGAAAATCAAAAGCTTGACGCATTGCTGTGTCGATAGCATCCAGTGCTAACTCAACCCTTGTTTCAACGCTCCCATCAAGAGATAGCCAAGAACGGCCAGTGCTAACTAAATCATCTTCAAACTCACGTGTCATTGAATAACGAAGTGTTTCGCTGTCGCGGATTTTGTCCTGAACAAATGGAACGCCATCAGGTTGGGTTACAAAATAAATTCGGTTCTGGGTTGTTTCTGGCATTGGAAGACTTGCCTTATTGCCTAAGTATCGGCGTTCCCAAATGATGGTTGCAAAAACATCTGTGTCACAGCAAACCACTGGTCCACCAGTTCTAGCGGCCACATCTTCTAACTGCTGCTGAACCACCGCAATTTCTACGAAGTCAGTTGCCGTCCATGGAACTGCGTGTTCAGTTAGACCCATTGATTCAGCTTGTTCTTTTTTGCGCATCGTTAGATCGCGCCCATATTCGCGAATCCAGTTAGTTCCAATGAAATTTCCGCCACGCTTTTTTAGAGCTTCTTGAACTGCCAAAGTTGTCGTTGTGGTACCGGTTGATTCAGCGCCAATAAATACTGCGCGAATAGCAAGCAGTTCTCTTGATCCTGGCCCAAGTAAATGCCAGTTTCCGATTAAGTCTTTGCGAATTTGGGTTGAAGAAACTGGAACTATCTTGCGATCAGGATCAAAGCTGAAGTGATGTAGACCAAGTTTTTGAGCGAACTTATCCCCTGATTTTTCAGAGGTTACTAGAAGGTCAACTGGTGGAGTTTGGCGAAGGTGCGCCTGAATCACGCGGGTATTTGAATCCCAAGCAGCTGCGTCATCTAATTCGTACGGTGTTGATTCATAACCGTGCACGATTGTCATGGCAGTTTCTGATACACCTTCAGCCATACAGTCCTGTTGCAGTGCACGAGCACGATCGGCAGCACTGACTCGGTCATGTGGCTGGGCAAGCACAACGATTACAACGTGATCGCGCTTTTCAATGGCAGCTTTAATTAACTGCACATGACCCATGTGTGGTGGGTTAAATGTGCCGGTAACAAGTGCTGAAGGCATAGCAAGAGCCTACCTTCAAATACACAAGCACTAAAAATTAAAAAGTCCGCTTGTAATAAGCGGACTTTTTAATTAACAAGATTTGTTAGCGAGCAGCAGTGCCTTCTTTGTAGTCACTATCGCCAGACTTAACCCATGACATCAACTTACGCAGTTCGCGGCCAGTTGCTTCGATTGGGTGTGCCTCGCCTTTAGCGCGAAGTGCCTTGAATTCTGGTGCGCCAGCATCTTGGTCATCGATGAATCGCTTAGCAAATGCACCTGACTGAATGTCTTTAAGTACGGCCTTCATTGAATCCTTAACGCGAGCATCGATCACGCGTGGACCTGAAACATAGTCGCCGTATTCAGCTGTGTCAGATACTGACCAGCGCTGCTTAGCAATGCCACCTTCGTACATCAAGTCAACGATTAGCTTTAGTTCGTGTAGACATTCGAAGTAGGCAACTTCTGGTTGGTAACCAGCTTCAACAAGAGTTTCAAAACCTGCTTGAACTAGTGCGGATGCACCACCACAAAGTACTGCTTGTTCACCGAATAGGTCTGTTTCAGTTTCTTCAGTGAATGTGGTCTTGATACCACCTGCACGCATTGCGCCAATTGCTGCCGCGTATGAAAGAACTAGGGGCCAAGCATTTCCAGTTGCATCTTGTTCTACTGCAACGATTGCTGGAACGCCGCGACCGGCTACGTATTCTCGACGAACTAAGTGACCTGGGCCCTTAGGTGCTGCCATGCAAACATCAACATTTGCTGGTGGCTTTATGTAACCAAAGCGAATATTGAAACCGTGTGCGAAGAAAAGTGCATCTCCAGCGTTTAGGTTTGGTTCGATTGATTCTTTATAAACTTTGCGCTGAATATGATCTGGAACAAGAATCATGATTACATCTGCTTCTTTAGTTGCAGTTGCTGGATCAACAACGCGAAGACCTTCAGCTTCTGCCTTAGCACGGCTCTTTGAACCTTCAGCAAGACCTACTCGAACATCAACACCGCTATCACGAAGACTTAGTGCGTGTGCATGTCCTTGGCTTCCGTAACCAATCACCGCAACTTTGCGACCTTGGATGATTGATAAATCGGCGTCATCTTCATAAAACAACTCGGCCACTGTTACTCCTTTATTGGAAACGGACTTATTGGCAGTCCGATTAGTTTGTCAGAAATTTTTAAATTGTCCTAAATTAAGCCTGTTTGTCAGCACTGCGAAGTGCTCGGTCGCCGATACCTCGGCCACCGCGGCCAAGTGCGACAACACCTGACTGAACAATTTCCTTAATTCCATGTGGCGCTAGAACTTCCAATAGCGCCTCAAGCTTGTCATGTGATCCAGTTGCTTCAACGGTCACTGCATCAGTACCAACGTCAACAACTTTGGCGCGGAATAGTTCAACGATCTGAAGCACGGCTGAGCGAGCATTCACATCAGCACGAACTTTGATCAGCATTAATTCGCGAGCTATCGCTGTTTCATCATCTAGTTCAACGATTTTCAAAACGTTGATTAGCTTGTTTAGTTGCTTGGTGATCTGTTCTAAAGCAATCTGGTCAACTTCAACCACAATGGTCATACGTGAAACACCGGGTGTTTCAGTTACGCCCACTGCCAGAGATTCAATGTTGTAACCGCGACGCGAGAACAGTGCTGAAATACGTGCAAGTACACCTGGTTGGTCTTGAACCAAAACTGAAAGAGTATGACGAGCCATAACTAGTCATCCCCTCTATCCCATTTTGGTGCCAGATCACGAGCAAATTTAATTTCATCGTTACTCGTGCCAGCGGCAACCATTGGCCAAACCATCGCATCGCGGTGCACGCGGAAGTCAACCACAACTGGAACGTCATTAGTTCCCATCGCTTTTTCAATAGTTGCATCAACATCAGCAGCGTTATCGCAACGCAAACCTAATGCGCCGTAAGCATCTGCAAGTTTCACAAAATCTGGGAATGAGTGTGAGTGAAGATCAGTATTGCTATAACGCTCGTTATAGAAAAGTGACTGCCACTGACGAACCATGCCAAGAGATGAGTTATTAATTAACGCCACTTTGATTGGAATGTTATTTATAGTGCAGGTAGCTAATTCTTGATTAGTCATCTGGAAACAGCCATCGCCATCAATAGCCCAAACAGTTGTGTCAGGCTTACCAACTTTGGCGCCCATGGCAGCTGGAACTGAGTAACCCATAGTTCCTAGGCCACCTGAGTTAAGCCAAGTATTTGGTTTTTCATAACCAATGAACTGCGCCGCCCACATCTGATGTTGACCAACACC
>JBEGOT010000141.1:0-8901 GCA_041181865.1 Actinomycetota bacterium
TTCAATTGGGAGATTTAAATGTGAATACCCCGTAACTATGTTTTCAAAGCAACCAGTTGCTGAAGGTTTTGGTTTTTCTAGAACAAATGAAGTTGTTAGGCCAACAAAAGCTAAATAAATCGCAACTAGTAAATAGCGAATCCCAATCGGCACTTTTAAATGATATCTATCAATAAAACAAAACTGGCGGTGATCTTTTGGATCGCCGCCAGTTTTTCGAGATTTATTTATTTATCGACTGATTAAGTCAACAGATTTAGTCAACATTGTCTAGTTCATCTGAGCCCATACCATTTGGTGCTTCAGGTGTGGTCTTTTGAACTTGTGAAAGGAATTCAAAGTTGCTCTTTGTTTCCTTAAGTTTTGAAAGTAACAATTCAATGCCGGCTTGTTGATCAAGTGCATGAAGTACGCGGCGAAGTTTCCAGATGATCTTGAGTTCTTCTGGAGCCATCAGAATTTCTTCACGACGTGTGCCAGATGCTTCGATATCAACTGCTGGGAACACGCGACGGTCAGCAAGCTTGCGATCAAGCTTGAGTTCCATGTTGCCGGTTCCCTTGAATTCTTCGAAAATAACTTCATCCATGCGTGAACCTGTTTCAACAAGTGCCGTTGCAAGGATCGTTAGTGACCCGCCTTCTTCGATGTTTCGAGCAGCACCGAAGAATTTCTTTGGTGGGTAAAGCGCTGCTGAATCAACACCACCGGAAAGAATGCGACCAGAAGCTGGGGCGGAAAGGTTGTAAGCACGACCAAGACGTGTCATTGAGTCAAGCAGCACAACTACGTCATGCCCCATTTCAACTAGGCGCTTTGCGCGTTCAATCGCAAGTTCAGCAATTGTTGTGTGATCTTCAGCTGGACGGTCGAAAGTTGAAGCAATAACTTCACCCTTTACGGAACGCTGCATGTCGGTAACTTCTTCAGGACGTTCATCAACTAGAACAACCATCAGGTGAACTTCTGGATTGTTTTCAACGATCGCATTTGCAATGTTCTGAAGGATCATCGTCTTACCAGCCTTAGGCGGTGAAACGATAAGTCCGCGCTGACCCTTACCAATCGGGGCAACTAGGTCGATTACTCGAGTAACTAAGTTGTTGGGAGTTGTCTCTAAGCGCAGGCGATCTTGTGGGTAAAGCGGGGTTAACTTACTGAAGTCGACGCGACCCTTAACTTCATCTGGTTCAAGACCATTTACAGATTCAACGCGAACTAGCGGATTGAATTTTTGTGGGCGATCACCTTCGCGAGGTTGCTTAACCTGACCAGTTACCGCATCACCTTTACGTAAACCAAAGCGCTTAACTAAGCCCATTGATACATAAACATCGTTTGGACCTGGCAGGTAGCCACTTGTGCGAACGAATGCGTAGTTATCAAGAATGTCAACAATGCCACCTACTGGAAGTAGTACATCATCTTCGCTAACTTCAACTTCATAATTTTCATTACGATTGCCACGATCACGGCGATTGCCACGATCACGATCACGTCCACGTCGGTTGTTGCGATCGCCACGCTCACCGCGATCGCCACGCTCACCTCGGTCTTCACGTTCGCCACGATCTGAACGCTCGCCACGTTCTTCACGTGGTTCACTGCGCTCTTCTCTAGTTTCAGCGCGAGCTTCGCCCGCTTCGCGTGATGCTGAGCGCTTGCCACGTCCGCGACTTTGTTTTGCTGAGATTTCTTCTACTAGTTCTGCTTTACGCATTCCGGCAGCACCTTCAATACCTAAATCGGCAGCCATTGCTCTTAGTTCCGGAAGCAGTTTGCTATTTAACCCAGCGTCTTGGGTAACTGTGTCGGTCACTTATGTGTCCTTTTGATGATTAGTTGGATTTATTAATCCAGCACTACCCGCGAAATTTTTCGCGATTTTTAGTGGGATTTCGGTGAGCGAAGAATTCGCATCCGATAACAAGAATGTTAGCAGGTCTTTTGGTGAACTGGCTAATTAAGGGGTCAGATTGCCACATCTTTGTTAATTAACTGGGACGAATGCGCCTTCATCAGCAACTTGAAGTGCAGTTGCGGTGAACCCACTTTGGGCAATAACACTTAGTGCCTGGTTGGCATTTTCATGGGTGGCCAGAGCTAAAACAGTTGGTCCAGCTCCACTTATGCAAGATGCGATGCCCTGTGCCCTTAATTGATCAACTAAGTTCATCGATTCTGGATAAGCCGGACGGCGATAGTTTTGGTGAAGTTTGTCATCGGTGGCATCAAGAAGTGAAGTGGTGTCTGCAACTAGCGCAGCAACAAGTAGTGCGGTTCGAGCTGAATTAAATACAGCATCTACATGATCAATTTTTGCTGGAATCAAACCGCGTGCTTTTTCGGTTGATAACTCAAGATCAGGAATACCAACTATTGGAATTACAGCTGGGTTTACGTTCATTGACCTGGTGTTAATTTCGCCATCGGCAGTTTCCCAAGAAATTGTCAGGCCGCCCATCAAACATGCAGATGCATTGTCTGGGTGATGTTCAATTCTGGTCGCTTCTTGCAAAATGAAATCATCTTCGATTTCAAGTCCAGTTAGTTCCCTGGTTAAAACCAGGCCTGCGATAACTGCTGCAGCTGACGATCCAAGACCGCGTCCTTGTGGAATAGCATTTTCGCACTTGAGTGTGAAACCACCAATATCTTTACCAAGTTTTTTTGCTGTTTCAATAATTGTTTTTGCAATTAAATGTGTTTCATCTGTTGGAAGTAAGCCAGCGCCATTTCCAATAATTTCAACTGTTACTTTCGAATCCTCGACTAATTCAGCAGTGACAACATCACGAAGTTCTAGTGCCAATGCCAAACTGTCATAACCTGGACCAAGATTTGCACTCGTTGCCGGGACGCTAACTGAAACTTTTTTACCCATTAGGCAAGACCTAGTGTTACTGCCGCAGCATGCGGATCAACTGGAACGATAATCGGATCCTGCGCATCTTTTAGCGCCCATTGTGTGTCTTTCAAACCATTGCCGGTAACAGTACAAGTGATGACTGCATCCTTTGGCACTTCTCCACGCGCTGCTTTTTTGATTACGCCCGCCACGCTTGCGGCACTGGCTGGTTCAACGAAGATTCCTTCGCGCGCACTCAATAAATTGTGAGCGGCCAAAATTTCTTCATCAGTTACTGAATCGATTAAGCCACCTGATTCATCACGCGCGCTTGTTGCTAAATCCCAAGATGCTGGATTGCCAATTCGAATTGCAGTTGCAATCGTTTCTGGATGTTCAATTGGATGACCTGCAACAAATGGTGCAGCGCCTGCTGCTTGGAATCCCCACATCATTGGACGATGAGTTGCTATGCCATCTTTGAAGTATTCAGTAAATCCCATCCAGTAGGCGCTAATGTTTCCAGCATTGCCAACAGGCAAACAGTGAATTTCAGGGGCGTCGCCAAGAGCATCAATGATTTCAAATGAGGCTGTTTTTTGTCCTTGCAAGCGAACTGGGTTAACCGAATTCACCAGCGAAATTGGATAGTGCTGCGCAAGATCACGGGCAAGGTTTAGACAGTCATCAAAGTTTCCGTTGACCTGCAAAATTTTGGCGCCGTGAGAAACCGCCTGGGCCAACTTGCCCATGGCGATTTTCCCTTGCGGGACTAATACAGCGCTAGTTAAACCAGCTTTAGTTGCATAGGCAGCAGCTGAAGCACTGGTGTTTCCAGTTGAAGCACAGATGACGGCCTTTGCTCCGCGGCGAACAGAGTCAGTTATTGCCAAAGTCATGCCACGGTCTTTAAATGAACCTGTTGGGTTCATGCCTTCTACTTTTAAATAAACTTTGGCGCCAACACGATCTGAAATTTCACATGCATAGGTAAGCGGAGTTCCACCTTCACCTAAAGTGACGATTACATCAGAATCGGCAATTGGCAGGCGATCGCGATATTCTTCGATAATTCCGCGCCACTGGTGTGCCATTAAAGTGCGCCACCTTCTACGCGCATTACGCCAACAACTTCTTTAACGGCAGCAAGATTCTTAAGGCCATCTACAGTGGCTGAGAGTTTGGCATCAGTAGCTTTGTGAGTACGAATTACAAGGTCCGCATCTTCACCAATGCCATCTTGACGGACAGCTTGAATCGAAACATCGTGTTTGGCAAATTCACCAGAAATCGCAGCAAGCACGCCAGGTACATCGGCTACCCGAAGATTTAAGTAATAAGAAGTTTTTGCTTCACCAATTGAGCGCAGTTTTAGATCTGCATAAATACTTTGGGCTGGTGCCAAACTTCCAGCAATTCGATTTCTTGCTGCAGCCACTACGTCACCTAAAACAGATGATGCAGTTGGATCACCGCCAGCGCCGCGTCCATAGAACATCATTTGTCCGGCAGCTTCTGCTTCCACGAAAACTGCGTTAAATGCGTCGCGAACACTGGCAAGTGGATGACTTAGCGGAACCATTGCTGGGTGCACGCGAACAATCACACCTTTATCGTCATCTGACAGTTCAGCAATTGCTAATAGTTTGATTACATAACCCATTGATTTTGCTGCGGCAATATCTCCAGATGTTACTTTTGAAATACCTTCACGATAAACATCTTCTGAAGTTACGTTTGTGTGAAATGCGATTCCAGCCAGAATTGCTGCCTTAGCTGCTGAGTCATAACCTTCAACATCTGCGGTCGGATCACTTTCGGCATAGCCAAGTGCCTGAGCTTCGGCTAGAACTGATGAGTAATCAGCGCCTTCGGCATACATCTTGCTCAAAATAAAGTTTGTGGTGCCGTTAACAATTCCAAGCACTCGACGCACTTTGTCACCAGCAAGGGATTCACGAAGTGGGCGAATTAACGGAATCGCTCCAGCAACGGCTGCTTCGTAAAAAAGGTCAACGCCTTTTTCTTCAGCAAGTTTGTGTAGGTGTGCCCCATGTGCGGCAAGTAAAGCTTTATTAGCAGTGACAACTGATGAGCCATTCTTGATTGCTGTTTCGATCAGTGTCTTGGCAGGTTCAATTCCACCAATTAGTTCAATAACAATGTCAGCTCCTGATGCAGCAAGCCCAGCAGCATCAGTAGTTATTAATTTCAGATCAATGCCCGCACGTTTTTTGGATGCATCGCGAACGGCAACGCCCTTTAATTCAACTTGACTACCAACGCGAGCGGTAAAATCTTCTGCTTGTTCAACAAGTAAACGGGCAACCGCTGCGCCAACAGTGCCGCCACCAAGAAGTACTACGGAAAGTGGCTTTGCCATAGTTACTCCTTATATATGACGACTTGAAGGAAATCGTGGTGGCTTAGGTACTTAAGTCTGGCAGAAGTGCGCAATTGCGCCAAAAAATCGAATGACTAGTTAGTGATACCAGCATCAAGTGCCAGTAAATCTTCAATAGTTTCGCGTCTTAGCAAAACTTGTGACTTTCCATCCTTGGTTGAAATAACCGCTGGCTTTGGTAGGTAGTTGTAATTGCTTGCCATCGCCCTGCAATAAGCGCCTGTTGCAGCAACTGCCAAAAGATCCCCCGGTACCAAATCGGCAGGTAACTGGGTATCGCGCACAACAATGTCACCGCTTTCACAGTGTTTGCCAACAACTCTTGAGGCAACAGGAACGCCAGTTGATTCGCGGGATGCTATTGAAACTGTGTACTGCGCGTCATATAAAGCTGTGCGAATGTTGTCACTGATTCCACCATCAACGCTGATGTAATGGCGAACTAAAGTGTCAGAAACATCAACCGGTTTAACAGTTCCAACTTCATAAACTGTCACCGCTCCGCCGCCAATAATTGCGCGACCTGGTTCAACTGCAAGATGTGGAAGTGGAAAATTAGTGCGAGCACATTCAGAAGTAATAATGTCGTGAATTGCTTTGGCCATATGCTCAACATTTAGCGGATCATCACTTGGGACATAGGCAATTCCCATGCCGCCGCCAACATTTAGTTCAGTTACCGTGAAGTCAAATTTTTGGCGAACTTGGTTTGCCAGTTCAACTATGCGATGAGCTGAAATTTCAAAACCTGATGCATCAAAAATTTGTGAGCCGATGTGTGAATGTAGACCAAGTAAATTTAGTGCTGGCGCTGCAACCACAGATTCGATTGCATCTAGTGCTGCACCAGATGCAATCGAAAGACCGAACTTTTGATCTTCATGTGCTGTTGATATTGCTTCGTGTGTATGCGCTTCAACTCCTAATGTGACGCGCACTAAAACCTGCTGGGTAATTCCATTGCGAGCTGCAATCTGATCAAGTCTTTGAATTTCAATCAAACTGTCAACAACGATTCGGCCAACGCCAACTTCAACTGCTTTTTCTAATTCAGCAACGCTTTTATTATTTCCATGGAACAAAATTCGACTTGGGTTTACGCCAGCGCGCAGGGCAACTTCAAGTTCACCTGCTGTACAAACATCTATGCCGAGGCCTTCTTCGGCTAGCCATTTGGCAACTTTTACAGATAAGAAAGCTTTACTGGCGTAATAAACATCCGTTGGAACTTCAACCGTATTAAACGCCTTAACGTAATTACGAGCGCGATTTCTAACATGTTCTTCGTCAAAAATAAATAGCGGTGAACCGTACTGCTCAACTAATGCGCGAACTCCAACGCCACCAATAGTTAGTTCACCAAAATCACTTCGACGAGCAGAGTCTGGCCAGATCATTGGGTTAAGTTCATTTAAGTCTGTGTTGGCCATGACTACATTCTTTCTGGTGCACTAACACCAAGTAGTTCAAGGCCATTAAATACTGTCTGCCTTGTTGCAGCACATAACCAAAGTCTTGCGATCGTTAGGTCAGTTGGATTCTCGTCACCTTGAGGTAATACCCGACATGCTGCATAGAACTGGTGATACGCCGTAGCTACTTCTTCAAGGAATCTGGCAACTCTGTGTGGTTCACGAAGTTCAGCGGCGGCAGCTACAACACGTGGGTAATCTGCCAAAAGTCCAAGTAAAGCACCTTCGCGTTCGTCAGTTAACAACCCAGGATTAAAGGCACTTTGATCCCAATTGGTCTGCGGCAAAATTCCAAGATCAATCGCATTTCTAACAACAGATGCAATACGAGCATGCGCATACTGCACGTAATAAACCGGATTGTCATTTGTTCTGGAAACTAATAGATCTAAATCAAGCACAAGCGGTGAATCTACTGGGTAACGAATTAGTGTGTAGCGAGCCGCATCAACACCAACTTCATCAACTAGATCTTCAAGTGTGATGATGTTGCCAGCTCGCTTCGATAGGCGAACTTCTTGGCCATCTTTCATCATTTTGACCATCTGGCCAATAGGCAATTCAATGTTTTCATCTGGATTGTCACCGGCACATGCAGCGATCGCCTTTAACCGATTTACATATCCATGGTGATCTGCGCCAAGTAAGTAGATACAAATATCAAAACCGCGATCTCGTTTATCTAAGTAATAAGCGGTATCTGATGCAAAGTAAGTTAATTCACCATCAGCTTTAACCAGCACGCGATCTTTATCGTCGCCAAAGTCAGTTGTCCGAAGCCAGGTTGCGCCATCTAATTCAAAGATGTGTCCCTGTTTGCGTAGTTTTTCAAATGCACGCTCCACTGCCCCACTTGAATGCAAAGTTCGCTCGCTGTACCAAACATCAAAGTGGGTATTAAATAATGCAAGCACTCGCTTTTGGTCGTCTAACTGAAGTTCATAGGCAGCTTCGCGGAATGCTTCGCTACGTTCTGGTTCGTTTAAGTTTTTGATTTCTGGATTTTTAGCCAAAATTTCTTTTGCAAGATCTGCGATGTATGCACCGTGGTATCCTTCTTCTGGAATTTGTTCACCAAATGCTGAAGCTTTAACCGATGCACCGAATTTATCCATTTGCACACCGCGGTCATTGATATAGAACTCACGGGTAGCTGTAGCGCCTTGGGCTTCTAGTACTCGGGCAATTGCGTCACCAACAGCAGCCCAGCGAGTGTGACCTAAGTGAAGTGGACCAGTTGGGTTTGCAGAAATAAATTCAACATTGATCTTCTTACCTGCAAGCGCAGTACCTTGGCCATATTTATTACCTTGGCCAACAATCGCGCTTGCCAGGCTTCCTTGACTTGCTGCTGATAGTCGGATGTTGATAAATCCTGGTCCAGCAATTTCGCCAGATTCAATTCCAGGAGCTGTTGTGATTAATGGCAATAAAATTTCTGCGGCTGCGCGAGGATTTAATCCTGCTTTTTTTGAAATCTGAAGTGCAATATTTGTAGCCCAGTCTCCATGGTCAGAATTCTTTGGGCGTTCAATAACTATTTCTGCTGGGATATCACTTGTTGCAAGTATCAGTTGGCCACTACTGATGGCGCTGTTGACCGCAGACCTTACATATTCGGCTAATTCCTGCGGTGTCATACGCCAAAAGCCTACCGAAAACCTTATTAAATAAGGAATTTCAAAAATTATTTACTTAACATGTCCCTTACATACTTAAGCGCTAATTCTTAACGTTTGCCCACCAACATAGTCACATGTCCTCATCAACCAGGTCCGCGCGACGATCAAGTAACAATCAGCGCCTTATTACAGTTGCTCCTGCTAAAGGTAAGAGTCGCTTTGTTGCAAACCTCTCAGCAATCGTCGCCGGACTTGGTTTGGGCATAGTTCTCTCACTTGAACTAACTGGATTAGATTTTTCAACACTTGGCCAGACTGGTCCGCTACTTATTTTCATCGGTCGACTATCAGCTTTAGTTGGCACCTACGGAGTCCTACTTACTCTTTTTTTAATTGCGCGTATTCCACTGCTTGAACGTGAAGTTGGTTTAGATCGCACAGTCACTTGGCATCGAAAACTTGCTCCTTGGGCAATGTTGTTGATCGCAATCCATGTGGTGACAACTGTCTTGGGTTATGCCATTACTGCAAACTCAAGTGCACTTAGTGAATTCT
>JBEGOT010000142.1:0-9043 GCA_041181865.1 Actinomycetota bacterium
GGAAGCACGCGAAGTTGCTCCTGGAACGAAACTTGCAACACCTGTTTTCGATGGCGCTAAAGAAGATGAAATCGCAGGTCTATTAGCTTCAACTAATAAGGGTCGCGACGGTCTAACTTTGGTTGGCGAAAATGGTAAAGCGAAACTGTTTGATGGTCGCTCAGGTGAACCATTCCCAGGTGAGATCGCTGTTGGTTACATGTATGTTCTTAAACTTCACCACTTGGTGGATGACAAGATTCACGCACGTTCAACCGGTCCTTACTCAATGATTACTCAGCAGCCACTTGGTGGTAAGGCTCAGTTCGGTGGCCAGCGCTTCGGTGAAATGGAAGTGTGGGCACTTGAGGCTTACGGCGCTTCTTATGCACTACAAGAATTGCTAACCATCAAATCTGACGACGTGCTTGGTCGCGTACGCGTGTACGAAGCAATCGTTAAGGGCGAAAACATTCCTGAACCAGGTATCCCTGAATCATTCAAGGTTCTTGTAAAGGAAATGCAGTCACTATGTCTAAACGTTGAAGTTCTATCTAGCGATGGCACTGCAATCGAGATGCGTGACACCGCTGAAGAAGTCTTCCGCACCGCTGAAGAACTTGGAATCGACCTGTCGCGCCGTGAGTCGCTCAGCGTCGAAGAAATCTAAACGCCCGGTTTAGATAGACGAAAACTAAAAAACTTAACTAGAAACTAAGGATTAAACAGTGTTAGACGTCAACTTCTTCGACGAATTGCGAATTGGTCTTGCAAGCGCAGAGAACATTCGCCTTTGGTCACATGGTGAAGTCAAGAAACCAGAAACAATCAACTACCGAACCCTAAAGCCTGAGCGCGATGGTCTGTTCTGTGAAAAGATCTTCGGTCCAACTCGCGACTGGGAATGTTACTGCGGTAAGTACAAGCGCGTTCGCTTCAAAGGCATCATCTGTGAACGATGTGGCGTTGAAGTAACTCGTTCAAAAGTTCGTCGTGAACGTATGGGTCACATCGAACTTGCAGCTCCAGTAACACACATTTGGTACTTCAAGGGTGTGCCAAGCCGCTTAGGTTACCTACTTGATCTAGCTCCAAAGGATCTAGAAAAGGTAATTTACTTCGCTGCTTACATGATTACTTCTGTTGATGAAGCAACTCGTCGTGAAGACCTGCCAAGTCTTGAAGCACGTCTTGCTGAAGACAAGAGCAACTTAACTAAGAAGCGCGATAAGGCAATCGAAGATCGCCTTAAGAAGATGGAAAAGGACCTTGCTGAACTAGAAGCAGAAGGTGCTAAGTCCGACATCAAGCGCAAAGTTCGCGAATCAGGTGAACGTGAAGCTGCTCAGATCCGCAAGAAGTCAGACACTGAAATTGATCGCCTAACTAAGGTATTTGATCGTTTCCGCACACTAAAGGTCCAAGACCTTGAAGGTGATGAAATGCTTTACCGCGAAATGCGCGATCGTTACGGTCGTTACTTCAAGGGTGGCATGGGTGCTGCAGCAATCAAGGCACGTCTTGAAACTTTCGATCTTGAAGCCGAATCTGTAAAACTTCGCGATCTAATCGTTAACGGTAAGGGACAGAAGAAGACTCGCGCATTAAAGCGTCTAAAAGTTGTTAACGCTTTCATGAACACTGATAACCATCCAGCAGCAATGGTGCTTGATGCAGTTCCAGTTATTCCACCAGATTTACGTCCGATGGTTCAGTTAGATGGTGGACGTTTCGCAACTTCAGATCTAAATGATCTTTACCGTCGCGTTATTAACCGCAACAACCGTCTAAAGCGTTTGCTTGACCTTGGTGCACCAGAAATTATCGTTAACAACGAAAAGCGCATGCTTCAGGAATCTGTCGACGCACTATTTGATAACGGTCGTCGTGGTCGTCCAGTAACTGGTCCAGGTAACCGTCCACTTAAGTCACTTTCAGACATGCTTAAGGGTAAGCAAGGTCGCTTCCGCCAAAACCTTCTTGGTAAGCGCGTTGACTACTCTGGCCGTTCGGTAATCGTGGTTGGTCCGCAGTTAAAGCTGCACCAGTGTGGTCTACCAAAGCAAATGGCACTTGAACTTTTCAAGCCATTTGTGATGAAGCGTCTAGTTGATCTAAACCACGCGCAAAACATCAAGAGTGCAAAGCGCATGGTTGAACGTCAGCGTTCAGTTGTTTGGGATGTATTGGAAGAAGTAATTACTGAACATCCAGTATTACTAAACCGCGCACCGACACTTCACCGTCTTGGTATCCAAGCTTTCGAACCTCAATTGATCGAAGGTAAAGCGATCCAGATTCACCCGCTTGTTTGTACTGCATTTAACGCAGACTTCGACGGTGACCAGATGGCAGTACACGTACCGCTATCGGCTGAAGCTCAGGCTGAAGCTCGCGTTTTGATGCTGTCTTCAAACAACATCCTTTCGCCAGCAAACGGTCGTCCAATTACTTCACCTACTCAGGACATGGTTCTAGGTCTTTACTCGCTAACCCGAGCAGACCAAGAAGGTCTTGGCCACGGTCGAATCTTTGGTTCACTAGCTGAAGCAATCATGGCTTTTGATCGTCATGAACTAGGTCTGCAAACAATCGTGAAGATTCGTCTAAGTGATGTTGTTACTGAAATTGGTGGCAGCAGCGAGATTCGTGTTATTGAAACAACACTTGGTCGCGCATTATTTAATGAAACTCTTCCTGCTGATTACCCATACGTAAACGAAGAAGTTAAGAAGTCACGTCTTGGTGAAATCATCAACGATTTAGCTGAGCGCTACCCGAAAGTTCAGGTTGCGGCCACTCTTGATGCACTTAAGGAAGCTGGCTTCCGTTGGGCAACTCGTTCTGGCGTGACAATTTCATTCGCTGACGTTGTTGCTCCAGCTGCTAAAGCTGAATTACTTGCTGCGGCTGAAGAAAAAGCAGACAAGATTCAAAAGCAGTATGACCGTGGTTTGATTGCTGACTCAGAACGTCGTCAGGAACTAATCGAAGTTTGGACTGACACAACTAACGCTGTTGCTGCCAAGATGCAAGAGAACTTCCCAACAACCAACCCTGTTTGGATGATGGTTAACTCTGGTGCTCGAGGCAACATGCTGCAGATCCGTCAGATCGCAGGTATGCGTGGTCTTGTGGCTAACCCGAAGGGTGAAATTATTCCTCGCCCGATTAAGAGCAACTTCCGTGAAGGTCTGTCAGTACTTGAGTACTTCATTTCTACCCACGGTGCTCGTAAGGGTCTTGCTGACACCGCTCTTCGTACCGCTGACTCAGGTTACTTAACCCGTCGTCTAGTGGACGTTTCACAGGATGTAATCATCCGTGAAGAAGACTGTGGAACAGATCGTGGTCTAACTAAGTCACTACGTAAGGCTGATGGAAGTGCCGAAGACAATCTAGACACTTCAATTGCTTCACGTTGTTTAGCTGAAGATGTAGTTGCAGGTGGCAAGACATTATTTGCTGCTGGCACAGACGTCGGCATCCTTGACATCGAAGCAATGGTTAACGCCGGCGTTGATGAAATCAAGGTTCGCTCAGTGCTAACTTGTGACAGCCGTTATGGCACTTGTGCCCGTTGTTACGGCCGTTCACTTGCTACTTCAAAGCTTGTGGACATCGGTGAAGCAGTTGGCATCATTGCAGCTCAATCAATCGGTGAACCAGGTACTCAGTTAACAATGCGTACCTTCCACACCGGTGGCGCTGCATCTGACGGTGGTGACATTACTCATGGTCTACCTCGCGTTGTTGAACTTTTCGAAGCACGTACACCAAAGGGTTACTCACCAATTTCTGCAGCTTCTGGTCGCGTTCGTATCGAAGAATCAGACAAGGCGAAGAAAGTCATCGTTATTCCAGATGATGGTTCTGAAGAACTTGAATACCCAGTATCAAAGCGTGCCAAGCTTCATGTTGAAGATGGCGCAAGCATTGCTGCTGGTGACTTGATTCTTTTTGGTAAGCCAGATCCGAAGGAAGTTCTTCGTATCCGCGGTCCACGCCAAGTTCAGATTCACTTAACTGATGAAGTTCAAGAGGTATACCGCTCACAGGGTGTATCAATTCACGACAAGCACATCGAAGTAATTGTTCGCCAGATGCTAAAGCGCGTAATCATCGTGGAACAAGGAAATTCAAACTTCCTAACCGGTGAATTAGTAGAGCGCTCAGCTTACGAAAACGACAACCGTCGTTTAGTTTCAGAAGGTGGCCAATCTGCTTCAGCTCGTCCTGAATTGATGGGTATCACTAAGGCATCTCTAGCTACTGAATCATGGCTATCTGCTGCATCATTCCAGGAAACAACTCGCGTTCTAACTGATGCTGCAATCAACGGTAAGCGTGATCCACTTCTAGGTCTGAAGGAAAACGTGATCATCGGTAAGTTGATTCCTGCCGGTACTGGTCTTCCTCGTTACCGCAACGTCAAGGTTGAACCAACTGAAGAAGCTAAGGCCGCCGTATACGCATCAATGAGTGCATACGACGACTTTGATTACAGCGACTTTGGTCAAGGTTCTGGCGAAGCAGTTCGTCTGGAAGATTACGACCTAGGTAATTACCGAGGTTAAACTCGAAAAGTCCTTGCGACTAAAGAAAAGCCAGTCAAATGACTGGCTTTTCTTTTTGTGCTGATAGAAGATTTGGATGGTTAAATTTTATATTCAACTTAAACTCAAATTATGACTGAACAACTTAGATATACCCTTTTAAAAAGATTTGCCAACTTTGAGCTTAGACATTATCCGGATTTTGTTTTGGTCCAAATCGAAAGCGATGGCGATTTTGCACGAGCTGGATCCAGTGCTTTTAACCCGCTAGTTCGATACATTTCTGGGGCAAATTTATCTCAGAAAAAAATTTCAATGACAGCTCCAGTGATCCAAGAAACCATTGCGCCTCAAAGGCACCTAGTTTCTTTTGTTTTGCCAGAATCACTTGAAATCGATCAAATACCAGTTCCGTCGAATGGAAAATTAACAACTAAGTTAGTCAAAGCCCATGATGTAGCAGCGTTGAAATTTTCAGGTGGATGGAGCCAAAAATCGTTTGAATCAAAAACTGAAGAATTACTGAAAGCTTTACGAAATGAAAATATCCAAACTGTAGGTAGTTTTTACGTTGCTCGGTTTGACCCACCTTGGAAACCTAGTTTCTTGCGCCATAATGAAGTACTTATAGATTTGGCACATCCTTTTAAATAAGAACCTTTAATGAATTGCTACTCGCTTAGAACTTCCGACTACTGACCATTTTCCATCTTCCGTTGTGACAGCTTCGATTAAACAATTTCCGGCAGGTGCGGTAGCACGTAACACCGCAAACGTATTTGTTTGCGCTGTTAAGACACAAGAACCAGTGACGGTCCAGTTAATCGGTTTCTTCGACTTTGTCACTACCGCGATTCTAAATTCTTTGCCAATATTTGCTCGAGTTGTACCGGACAACTTCATTGAATCAAATGCATAACCAACTGGAATCGTCAAGAATTTTTCCGCCGCATTGAACCTTAGGTTGCTTGCTGTAAGTGCATACACTTGACAGTTTCCAATGTCAGTCCCACGAATAGTTACTTGATTAATTGAGTTTTTCGAAATTGCACAAGGTCCACTAACTGAAAATGTAACCCGTGAGCCTGATTTCGATCTTCCTGTTACTTTGAAGGATGCGCCGATTTTTATTTGTTTAGCGCTAGGACTAAGTGAAATTGAATTAGTCCGAAGGCTTGGATTTATTGAGATGTTACTCGGTGGAACGAAACCTGTTGGCGGTGCGCCGGCAGATGAGCCACCTGATGATGCGGATGGCAACTGCCCTGTTACATTTTGAACCGATGGAGTTGGAACGGTTAACAAAAGCGAATTTGAGATTGCGCCATACTGGGAACCGTACTGAACATCGTCAATTGCCGTAATCCAATATGTGAAAGTTTTTCCATAATCGGCGCTAGCGAAAATGTCAGAGACATATGTGACTCCAGTGGCTGTAATCCAATTTTTCCCATCTGACCGATAAATTGCATAGCGATCTGCCCCAATTGGTGCTTGGAAATTAATGTCTACCCCTGAAGAAGTTAAGTTACTCATTGCCAACTCAGATGGAGCAGATAAGGCCGGGCCAAAAGGTAAATACCAATATGTTGGGGACGTTAATCCAGAGGCGTTGCAATTAGAAGTACTTGCAAAAACTGAAAAAGTTTGGGGTAATCCAGGTCTAACACCGCTTATTTGCACTGAAGTACTTGTGGTGGGAACCCAGGCCCCAGCACCTGCATCGTAATAGCAGTAATAACTGGCACCACTTAAAGCATTCCAACTTGCACTAACTTCAGTCTCGCTAACGACAGTTACGTTCACCGTGTTTGGTGCTGCAAATCCTGTGTAATTCCAAGTTAACGAATTTGAGTGAGCGCTAAAGTTCCCCTGGCTGTCGATCAGTTTAAAAGTTCCACTTATAGGGGTTGTTGACACCACATAAGAGCAGTCAAATCTGAGGCTGGAGCCACTTCTTGTGCAAGGTGCCTGATCTCCATTGGCAAATATCAGCACACCATAATTTAGATTTGGTTCATTTGCGACCCTAAGGTAAACCGAATTGTAGTTTGTTTCTGGATTAGAAATTGTGGGAGTTTGAATACTCACTTCAGCACCAGGTGTTGCAATTTGTGGAATTGTTTTCAAATTAGCTGAATCGGAAATTTGAATCGCATACTGAGATGAATTTGTAAGCCCAGTTATTTGAAATGTTGTATCAGGCGTTTCGATGATCTGTTTTCCATCGACAAATATTTTGTATGGTCCACTTCCAAGTGAAGTAGCGGACCAATCAAGAGCTATGGCGCTGTCTTGACTAGTTGCAACTAATCCAGATTGGAAATTTCCTGATTGAAGTTGTGTTGCCATTGCAACTGCTTGCTGAGCATTTACAACACCAGCACCTGTGTAAAAGCGAGTTGGCCATCTGGCAGGAGATTTATTTTGGCAATCCCAAAGACTATTTATATATGTACAGCTTTCCCAGACTTCAGGAATGCTTGCTATCGGATCAGTAGTAGTAGATTGTAAAATCGCCTGTACTTGTTCCGGTGTTGCACTTGGTGCAGCTTGTTTAATTAACGCAGAAATTCCTGCAACAACAGGAGCTGCAGCAGAGGTTCCTGCAAAATAAGCATTCGGTCCCCAAGGGTAATTTGTTGCAACATCGGATCCGGGGGCGACTAAATCTACATAAGCTCCATAATTTGAATAGCTGTTGCGGGTTAAGTCGCGACCAATTGCGCCGACTGTGATTAAACCAGCTATTGATTGCGACCCCGGATAGCTATAAGGCAAAGAAGATTGCGTGCAATTTCTTGCCAATGTCTGATTTCCGGAAGTGTATGTGGCAACACATGCGTTGTTTCCAGCCGCAGCTACGACAACTATTCCTTGAGAAATTGCAGTCTTTATTAAATGTGCTGTGGCCGGTTCAATTGTTTGACCGCCACCAAGACTCATGCTTATTACATTTGCACCGTGATCGATGGCCCACTTTAGGCCATCAACTATCCATTCGGTTCGACAATTTGTATTTAGGCATACGCGAACATCAAGGATCGAAGCCCGTGGTGCAACGCCACCGATACCAGCTTCAGGAACAGGATCTGCTGCAACAATACTTGAAGTTGCTGTTCCGTGATCGTAATAACCTGACACAGAATGAGTTGCATCAAACCTGCCAATTACTTTTGAGGAAATCCCAATTACGCGTTGGTCAATTCCGTTATCCAATAAAGCAACGGTGACTCCATTTCCATTCAAGCCAGCAGCGTTCGCTTCAGCAGAATTTATTAATTGATAGGCCCATCGACTACTGGTGGGAGACATTGGAACTGAAAGTGATGAATAGTCAAGAGAATAAATTTCATCATCTGCCCAAACTGGATTTGACTGCAATCCAACGTTTAATAAGGAAGTTAATGTAACGAAGATTATGCATTTAGAGAGGAAGGTTAACTGGCGCTTAGGCATTAGGCTCTACCCCCATTCTTAAGTTCAAGTATGCATCCAATAGGAGTTTTCGTCAGAATTAGATAAATCAAGAGATAAATGAGTAAGTTTGTCTCGTGCCTGATTTAACGGTTTTGCAGTATGCATTTCTTGCATTTGTTGGGCTTGTTGTTGGAATCATAAATGCGATGGCTGGTGGGGCATCAGTACTTATGTATTCCGCTTTGATGGCAGTTGGCGCAAATCCAGTTGCGGCAGTTGTGACAAATGCTTGGGGGGTTACGCCAGCAAATTTGGTTGCCCAATTTACGGCAAAAGAAAAATTAAAAGATCTTTATCGGGATAACTGGCAATTACTTTGGCTATCTGTGATTGGAACAGTGATTGGTGCAGTAGCACTAATGAATATGCCAATAGCAACTTTGGAAAAAGGTGTTCCCGTACTTTTATTACTTGCCGGCCTTTCGGTATTAATTCCAGTCAAACGTGAAGTTGGGGGATTAACCCAAAGAAACGAACAGTTAGCGATCTTTGGCACCGGACTTTATTGCGGTTACTTTGGACCTGGCCAAGGTGTGATGGTTGCAGCAACTTTGGCTAGAGATCCACGCAGAACCCCACTTGATCTAAATGGGCTTAAAAATTTCATCACTGGGTACACCTCTTTAATCTCGAACTTTGTGTTCCTGGCTAGTGGCGAGGTTTACTGGGGTCTGATTGGGCTAATTGCCATTTTTGCCTCAATTGGTGGGTTTATTGGTGGAAAGTTGGCCGGCAAGCTTTCCCCATCTTTATATAGAGGTATCTTGCTTACAGTTGCCCTGGGCGCATCTGGCTACTTTTTCGTTAAATTCTGGTGATTTAGCCCTAGTTGCGCAATGCGCACAAGTTGGCTCTAGCGACACGCCCAAGGCGGAGGTAGGGTCTCAATCTCGTTTTGACCTTTTCCACCTGTTATGGGTAAATTTATCCTTCGTGTCCAAGAAAACTTGGACTTCGCACCTATGCTTCGGGCTTCCCCGTCGGCGCAGATTACGCGAAAAAACTTCTAGTTAAAAAGTTTTTTCTAT
>JBEGOT010000143.1:0-6622 GCA_041181865.1 Actinomycetota bacterium
GGCTGCGGCAACTGCAGTTGCCGCGCTAGCTGCTGCAGTTACGGCAGCAACAAGGGTTACGGCAGTAACGGTTGTTTCGGCAACTTCTTCTGGTGCATCGGCTACTGGATCAATTACTTCAAGACCGCGCTCATCGATTGATGGTTCTGGTGTTGGCGCAGCAACGATTGATGGTTCTGGTGTTGGTTCCGGAGTTGGCTGCGCTGTTGTTGGCTCTGGAGTTGGGGTTGCCGACGAGCGCGTTGGGGTTGGCGTAGGAGTTGGGGTTGGCGTAGGTGTAACAGACGCGGTAGGTGTTGGGGTTGGTGTTGCCTCAGGGGCTAACTCAGGAACACCATTTGGACCTGCAACGATGTTGATTTCGAATTTAATATTCATTGCAGAATCATTTGCGGCGGTTTTAATTATCGGTGCAGACATACCAAGTGGGGCGACGACTATTGCTTGATTGCTGATAACTTGACCAAACTTCAGCTCAACAAAATGCAGACCAACCGGCAAAATTGTGAATGAATTCGGACCAAAGCCATTTAATCTGCGATTGGCATCAATCGTCATTTGGCCAAGGTCAAAAACTGTTCCATCTGAAAGTGTCAGAGTCCCTAATACAACGGTGTCCAGTGGTGTATCAGAAGGTGGCAGAACGGATAGTTCAATATTCGATCCGGATTCTATGGTCTGTGAAACCGTAACCGTTGTGGGTACTGAAATTGAACTTGAGGCTAAATTCGCCTGAACATTAATTACTGGAGCCTGCGCAGGGGGCTCTACAACCCCAGCATTTTTTAAAGTGGTCTGAGTTTGGGTTGGAATAGACCCCAAGAAAATAGCGGGTGATTTCGCGATCACCTTGGAAGGGATTGTTCCTGCAGACGATGAAGTGCTGGCACTTGGAACCGAAATGCTGATAGATGAGCTACTAGCAGAAGTCTTTTTTAAGTCACTACCTACATCAGTGTTCTTGGCGACTACGGAAATATCGTATGTTAAACCTGCAGTGAGTCCGCTTATCTCACATGAAGTTGTGGAAGTGGAGCAAGTTAAAGAAGTTCCACCGGAGGAGGCTGTTGCAACGTAATTGGAAATTGCAGAACCACCGTCTGAGCTCGGTGCATTCCAGCGAATGGTAGCCGTTGATCCATTTAGTGTTGAAGAAACGCTTCTTGGTGCTGTTGGAGTTGCGAGTGAAATTGTAAATTGATTTGTAACTGAAGTTGCTGCTGCGTAGTTTAAGTTACCTGACTGGGAGGCTGTCACTGAACAATTTCCAGCTCGAATTAAATTAACGGTCGCGTAAGTGCGGTTTCCGCTTGTAGCTCCAGGCTCAATTGTGCAAACACTCAAAGAATTTGAGTTAAAACTTATTACTAAGCCTCGATTGCTGTCAGCGGAAATTGCTACCGTTGAATCTGAAATTGACTTTGTACCAGGGTTGTTGAAGTTTGAAATTGTTTGTGAATTATCAGTTATTGAAAATGCAGTACCCGAAACAGTTACCCAAGAACTCGAGGCACTTGATGCGTCCTCTGAGCGAATTCTTAAATAATAAGAGCCTGCCACCAATGAAGTCGATGAGGTTCCAACAAGATAGGTTCCTGAATTTTCACCAAAAGTAAACGTTTGACTACCTTGACTTCCTGAGGGGCCTCGATAATCGATCAAAAGTCCTGAAGTAAAGGTAATTTCACTAGAAATTTGAACTCTGAATCGCACTAGTTGACCGGAATCCGTATCTGCAATTGTGGACGTTAGGGTCGAACCAGAAATACTGCCCATTCCAATAGAGTTACCAGCCTGCAAAACTCCCGAAAGACTTGCTGGCTGTGAAGGTGCTGCGTTAGGAACACTGGTTGTAAAAGTTCGAGTGCTTGAAAGAAGTTCTCCTGAGGAGTTCACCGAACCAATACGCCAATAATAAGTTGTATTTTGATTCAGAATTGAAGCGTAGGTATAGCTAAGTACATTACCTACATTTTGATTAAGAATTAAATTAGAAAAACTCTCATTTGTTGCAATATAAACTTTATAACTGGTTGCGCCAGCTGCCGTGTTCCACTCAAATGCTGGCGAGGTAGTTACTCCAATTGCGTTATTTGGTGGGTTCGAAAGAACGGCTGCTGAAGGTTCGGAAGGTAGGCGAACGTACACAGGATCGTAAGTTGCAGATGAATTCATCGAGTAGCTCGTAGCCGAATTGCGAGTAAACGATATTGCCTGCCCTTGAACTAGGCTTGCAGTGTTATTAGAATATTGAATTACTTGGGACGAACTTGCAATTCCTACGGTTGCACTGTCACCATTTGAACGTCCCGAACCTAAAATATCTCTATATTGAAATTGGATTTTGTCGGTTGTCTCATAAAGAATAATTTGGAATGTGCCAAGCTGTACGGTTGTGCCATAAAAATAGATGTTTGTCCACTGTGCAATGAACTTTCGATTCGGTGAAGTTCCAGTCGTCGCGTACCTAAGGGAACTAAGCCCAGTCGAATTCGTATGTAAGTCATCCCAGAACGCATACATGCCAGGAGTACTACTCGTGGATAAACTGCCGTTTGAATATGCTGGAAAATTAGAAAAGTTCAAAGTTCCGTTTATATTTTGACAGATAGTGCTCGAACTTGTTCCGTAAAAACTAAAAGTAAACCCTATGGGTAATGAACATTGAGCAACATCATCGCCCTGAATGCCTGTTTGGCTGCCATCTACATAAACTTCATTTTCAATGCTTTGCGCAGGACTTGGAGTTAATGCCAGCGGAATCATCGCAAAAAGTACAGGCAAAATCACGCTCGTGATTTTTTTGCGCATATGCTTTCCCCGAACGAAAATTACCGTTTATTCAAGACTTACCTAAATTTACCTTGCAAAATAAAGGTTTTCTATTTTGTACTGGGTTATCCGTGCCCGTGATGCGCTAGCCGAACATTTTGCCCTTAGAGAATCAGTTCCGAGCGTAGTTAAAGACTGATTTAAAGTTAAGTCACAAGTAAAACAGCGCAGGAAGCAAAGGATGCAACTCAACATGGAAATTCGAATTGGTATTCAACAGTCACCACGTGAAGTTGCTCTTGAAAGTAATGAGACTCCAGCTGAAGTAAATAAGAAAGTTGCCGAAGCTATTAAGTCCGGTGAAGTTCTAACACTCACCGATGACAAAGGTCGAACAATTATTGTTCCTGGAAGCAAGATTGCATTTGTTGAAGTTGGCGTAGCAACTGTTGGCAAAGTTGGTTTTGCTAGTTAACTAGCAAAACCTAAAACGTCCATGCGGCGTGCATGGCCAACTGTTAATCGATTAACAAGGCCATCAATGTCACTACCGGCATTATTTTCTTCAGTGATAAATAACTGAGCAAGTTCCATTCGTGCTTGGGCAACTAAAACAGCTTGAGCGATCATCTCGCCCATCATGCGCCTGCCCCAAAGTGCTAACCGACCAGCAGTTACAGAATCGTTTTCACAAGCCTGGCGAATTCTTTCAACAGCAAAATCTGCCAAACCATTATCTGCCAAAACTTCTTCAACAAGCTCGGCTGTTTCTTTATCTAAAAACTTTGAAACTTCGCGGTAGAAATCAGCTGCGATACCTTCACCTATATAAGACTTAACCATTCCTTCAAGCCAATTACTTGGAACTAGTTGAGCGTGGTAGGCATCAAGAGCTTTTGAAAAAGGTGACATTGCATCGATTGGATCAACGCCAAGACTTGAAATTCGAACGCAAATCTTTTCGTAGTGCTCAAATTCACCTGTTGCGAACTTGGACATCTCAGCTTTATCAAAAAGCGTTGGTGCGTTGTGAGCATCAGCTGCCATCTGTTCAAATGATGACAATTCGCCATAGGCAAGCAAGCCAAGGAGATCGACAACTGCAGTACTAGTCACAACGTTTAGGTTACCCACAGATCACGGGTACGATGTAATTACCTTGCGAATACCGCATGAAATAGACCTTTATATACGGGAGCCCTCATCACTACTTTTGCGCAATTAGGCGTCCCGACTGAAATTTGTAGTGCGCTAGAAGACAAAGGCATCACCGAAGCTTTCCCAATTCAAGAATTAACTCTTCCGCTAGCGCTATCTGGCAAAGATCTAATCGGTCAGGCAAAGACTGGAACCGGTAAAACTTTTGGTTTTGGCCTTCCTCTTCTTTCAAGAGTTGTTTCCCCTGGTTCAGCTGTCTGGGAAACATATAAATATGCAGGCCAACCGCAGGCTCTAGTAATAGTTCCAACGCGAGAATTAGCCATACAGGTCGCAGATGACCTATCCCTGGCAGGTTCAAAACTTGGGATCAGAGTTTTAAGCGTTTACGGTGGCCGCGCTTATGAACCACAAATTGAAGCAATTACCAAAGGTGTTGAAGTAATTGTTGGCACCCCAGGTCGCCTAATCGATTTAATTAAACAAAATTATCTGGACTTAAGCCACATCAAAGTCTTAGTCATGGATGAAGCCGACGAAATGTTAGACATGGGCTTTTTGCCTGATGTTGAAAAACTTGTCAGTAAATGTAATGCCTCAAGGCAGACCATGTTGTTCTCAGCAACTATGCCAGGACAAATCGTGGCCCTTGCAAAGCGCTACATGTCATCCCCTACCCATATCCGCGCAGTTGATCCAACAAGTGAATCTTCAATTGTTGATGCAATCGAACAGCATGTTTGGCGCTGTCACCAGATGGATAAACCAGAACTTGTTGCCAGAATTCTGCAGGCTGAAGGACGCGGTCTAACAATTGTTTTCTGTCGCACTAAACGCGTTGCCAGCACACTTAGTGATGATCTTGCATCACGTGGATTTGCCGTTGGCTCAGTTCACGGTGACTTAGGTCAAGGTGCGCGCGAACAAGCATTGAGAGCTTTCCGTTCAGGCAAAATCGATATTTTGGTGGCAACTGACGTCGCTGCTCGCGGTATCGACGTGGCGGATGTAACCCACGTAATTAACTACGAATGCCCAGATGATGAAAAGACTTACACCCACCGTGTTGGCCGAACAGGTCGCGCTGGGGCTGCTGGTGTTGCGATCACTCTTGTTGATTGGCAGGACATCAACCGCTGGCAAATGATTAACCGCGCTCTTGGTCTTGCTTTCCATGATCCAATCGAAACTTACTCATCAAGTGACCATGTTTATACCGGACTTAACATTCCAAAAACTGTCACTGGAAAATTACCAAATGCAAAGCGTGAACGCGCTGGTCTTGATGCTGAAAAAGTTGAAGATCTTGGTGAAACTGGAAGTCATAAAGGTAAAACTGCAAAGAAAACTGCGAAAAAGAGTTCAACTAAACCTGAGCAAATATCGCAAAAACCTAAATCAGATAAACCGCGCGAACCGCGTCAGCGCACTCGCACCCGCAAAGGCAGCTAGTTAGCAGCTTTTGCCACTTGCCAAGTTTCTACTAAGCGATCAAACATAATCTGGCCAATTTCTGCTGGCGATTTTCCTTCAAGTTCAGCTGGCAAAATTGGTCTTCCAATATTTAGGTGAATTGTTGGTCGCTTCCATGCGACTTTAGATAACGCCAAAAAAATACTTTTCGAAACGGACCCCGAGCCAAGTTTGCGGCAATCATGATGCGCAATTGGAACTATTGGCATCTTGCGAGATCTAGCAAGTGCTACCGCACCTGGTCTCCATTCACGTGGTGAAGCTTCCTTATTAACTTTCACATCACCTTCTGGATAAATCAGCACACACTGATTGTCATCTAATGCGCGAAGGGCATTCCTAAAGGCGCTTCGTCCATCATGTTGATCGGTTGCAATTACGCCACTTCCCACAACACGTCTGCGAGTGAATTTAAAATTCCAAAGATCAGATGTGCCAATTGGACGAATGTGACGTTTGTGTGTGCAGCCACCAATACATGGACCATCAGCTGTGTAACCAAGTTCGTGTAAAGAACCGAGTGTGACAATCACGTCTACTACTGTTGTGTGATTCATAATTAACATTGCTGGACCAGGTGCATCAATTGCAGCAAGATTTTGGGTACCACTAACAATTGTTCTGGTTAAACGATTTTTAAAAATGGCTAAAAATGAACCAGGTTTTCCTTCGTGCATTACATTCCTGGAGTAAAAGTTTGAGTTCGCGCTAGTCCTGCTGCGCGACCTTTACCTGCAATTACTAGAGCCATCTTTCGGGATGCTTCATCAATCATTTGGCCACCAAACATGACAGCACCCTTTTTGCCGCCCGCCTCGGAGGTGTGAAATTCATAAGCATCCAAAATCAATTCAGCCCGGTCATAATCTGCCTGGCGCGGTGAATAAATTTCATTAACAGTATTTATCTGATCTGGATGTAAAACCCATTTGCCATCAAAACCAAGGGCAGCGCTTCGATTACTTGAAAGCCTTAACCCATCAAGATCTTTAATTTCAAAATAAGGTCCATCAATTACTTGTTTGCCAAAAGCTCGTGCTGCAATTAAAAGTTTCATCAAGATGTAGTGATAGGCATCGCCTTCGCCATAACCTTCGGGTTGCTGGCCAACTTCTAAAGTTTTCATATTCAGGTTTGCCATTAGATCACCTGGACCAAGAATTATGGTTTCGATTCGATCTGAACTTGCGGCGATTTGCTCAACATTAATAAGGCCAAG